>CAZCDO010000020.1:0-31725 GCA_964497135.1 uncultured Verrucomicrobiota bacterium | reverse complement strand
CCCATGGGGGAGGACGGGGTGATGGGATAGATGGCGATGACTTCGCTGAGCGCGTGGGCAATGGTGCCGGCCGCGGTGTTCCCGTCAATCATTTCCAATTTTTTAGCCATGGCGTTACTCCTGTTGGTAGGGTTCAATCGGCGCAGGACCCCTATATTCGGTCAGGCTTTCCTACGCCAAACAAAAAACAGGTTAAATATACGCGGTTCGACCGGGTGAATTCAAGGATAATCGGATTTTTCGCGATTTTTTTGCCCTTCCCTCTTTGCCCCCTAATACGATATAAAGAACGGAAAACATGATAAAAACCAACATTTTATTCGTTCTGATCGATGATCTGGGTTGGCGCGATATGGGCTGCACGGGGAGTGATTTCTACCAAACCCCTCATATCGATCGGCTGTCGGCCGAAGGAATGCGGTTTACGGATGCTTATGCCTCGTGCCCGGTTTGTTCCCCGACCCGCGCCAGCGTCATGACCGGGCAATATCCGGCGACTGTTGGGATTACCGATTGGATTGATTGGGGCGGGCATTTACATCCGCTTCGAGGTCGGGTTGTCGATGTGCCTTACCTGAAACAGCTTCCGCCGACGGACCATTCCCTGCCCCGGGTTTTGAAAGAGGCCGGTTACCAAACCTGGCATGTGGGTAAGTGGCACCTGGGGTCAGACGGGTGCCTGCCCGAAAATCATGGGTTCGATGTCAATATCGGGGGGTGTCATGCCGGGGCGCCCGGTGCCGCCGGATATTTCAGCCCCTGGTCCATCCCGGCCTTGCGGGATGCGGCTGTTCCCCCGGGGACTTATTTGACGGATTATTTGACTGACCAGGCCGTGAGCCTGATTCGGGAACGGGATCAAACCAGGCCATTCTTTTTGAACCTCTGGCATTATGGGGTGCATACGCCGATTGAGGCCAAGCGGGAAAAAGTCGCCTATTACATAGAGAAGGCACAATCCTTGGGACTGGACCGGCGGGAGACGTTTCGGGAGGGTGATTGCTTTCCGACGGAAAACAACCGGACTGCGCGAATTCGCCGGCGTCTGCTTCAATCCGACCCAACCTATGCGGCGATGATTGACAGCGTGGATGAAAGCGTGGGCCGGGTACTCCAAGCGGTGAGCGATGCCGGGGAGAGCGAGAATACCCTGATTGTATTCACCTCCGACAATGGCGGGCTGGCGACCTCTGAGGGTTCCCCGACCTGTAATGCGCCTCTGGCGGAGGGGAAGGGCTGGATGAAGGAGGGCGGGGTTCGTGTGCCCTTGATCATGAAATGGCCGGACCGGATCCGGCCCGGTTCGATTTGTCAGGAACCGGTGACGACTCCCGATTTTTATCCGACCTTCCTGGAAATGGCGGGGGTAGCGGACAAGCCGGGGCATGGGGTGGAGGGGGTCAGTTTGATGCCCCTGCTGACAGAGTCCGGCGGATTGGGTCGGGAGGCGATTTATTGGCATTATCCGCATTACGGGAACCAGGGGGGGACACCGGGTTCATCGGTGCGGATGGGGAATTACAAGTTGATTGAATTTTTCGAAGATGGCCGACTCGAATTATATGATTTAAAGGCTGATCCGGGCGAGACCCGTAATCTGGCGGCCAGCCAGCCCCGCCGGGCGGAAGAAATGCGCAGCCGACTGATCGCCTGGCGACAACACGTCGAGGCCCAGATTCCGCAACCGAATCCGAAAACATGAAAACAAGTCATATTAAAGATCATCCATTGTCGAGGATATATTTCCTCGGCATTGACTTCAGTGGGACGAATTGGGAGGTTGTGGCGTACCGTCAATTGTTAAACGAAAATAATGAAGCAATTGCGGGCGTAATATTTTAAGAACACGAGGTCTTTTTGCTCGGTCCTCGTCTAAGGTCCTCTTTCGCCGACTTCCGGCGGCAAATTATTTGAATCAGGCCCGAGGCAGCCACGCGATACACGTGGCTGTACCCAGCACTGATTCCGAAAGCGTCCCTGTTTTTGATCGGCGTCCATGTTTGTTTTCGCGCTTGATTTCTGTGCTGAATAAGTGCATGATAAGTGCACTGTAGTTAATAGAAAGGATAAGCCTCATGGCGGTCAAAACCATTACGATAGACATGGATGCCTATGGGATTCTCGCTTCAGCTAAACAAGGATCCGAATCCTTCAGCCGGGTGATTAAGCGCCGGTTTAGCAAGCCGACGACGGGCCGTAATCTCTTAAGTCATCTGGATGAGGTGTGCCTCTCTCCGAGTGGACTGAAAGGTGTCGAAATAGTGCTAAAAGGACGGTCCGAGTCGCTTGCGAAATCACCCGCATTGTGAGGCCGACATGTTTCTGGATACCAGTTTTTGCATTGATTTGATGCGCGAACGAACGCGTCGCAAAAAAGGACCGGCCACTCGCAAGTTAGAGGAATTGGCTGATGTCGCGCTTTACATGTCCGTGTTTGTGGCCTGTGAACTTCAAGCGGGGGCCTGTATGGCAACCCATCCGGCGGACGAGTTGCGCAAGGTGGGGCGGCTGGCGGAGCATGTTGAGCTCATATTCCCGGATCGTTCCTTTGCGGTCGCCTATGGAGAAGCGGAGGCCTTATTACGTCGCAAAGGCCGCCCCATTCCAACCATGGATTTGATGATTGGCGTGCAAGCCAAGTCGTTCGGGATGCCGCTTTTAGCGGGACGAGACAGTCATTTTCGCGATATTCAGGGTTTGGTTGTCGAAGATTATTGATCCAAATGAAACCCTTTCCCTTTGTCATTCAAGATGAGTCGACGGGCATTTGGATGGGGTTCGATCACCCGGTTGCAACCGTCGAGGCGCGGACGTTGTCCCAGGTGTGTCCGGTGATGGAATCGGTATCCGAACGGGTGCGAACTGAAGGATTATGGGCCGTCGGGTGGGTTAGTTATGAGGCGGCACCGGCTTTTGATCCGGCGTTGACCGTTCGATCTGCATCTGATTTTCCATTGGTTTGGTTAGGCCTGTTTCGGGCTCCGTGCGCCCTGCCGCCAGGGGTATGGACCCCGGTGGAGGGGGAATCGATCGACTGGCAGACGACGGTGAGTGCCGTCGGTCATCGGCAGGCAATTGAGCGGATTCGACGTTATATTCATGCGGGCGATACATACCAAGTCAATTATACCCGACGTTTGCGAGCGACCTTCAAGGGGGATCCGTGGGTGCTTTTCACCCGTTTGATGGCGGCCCAAAAAACCCGGCTGGGTGCCTTTCTGGATACCGGGGACTGGTGCGTCTGTTCGGCGTCGCCGGAGTTGTTTTTCAGGTTGGACGGGAATCGTTTGATCAGTCGGCCGATGAAAGGTACCAGTCCCCGGGGTCTGTCGGCACTGGTTGACCGGGAGTTGCGGACGACTTTGGGTGAATCCGAAAAAAACCGGGCCGAAAACGTGATGATCGTGGACATGGTTCGCAACGATCTCGGGCGGGTCTGCGAGCCCGGCAGTGTGCAGGTCACCCACCTTTTTGATGTCGAGCAATATCCAACCGTCTGGCAGATGACGAGCACGGTGGAAGGTCGCACCCGATGTGGAGTGTCGGAAATTTTCCAGGCCCTCTTTCCCCCGGCTTCCATCACCGGGGCCCCCAAACCGCGGACGATGCAGATCATTACGGAACTGGAGACCGAGCCCCGCTCGATTTATACCGGGGCGGTTGGCTTTATCGCTCCGGACGGCCGCGCCCAGTTCAACGTGGCCATTCGGACGGTATTGATCGATCAGACCCGGAAAATCGCGGAATATGGGTTGGGTGGGGGAATTGTCTGGGACTCTACGCCCGCAGGAGAGTGGGAGGAAGGCTGGGTCAAGGCCCGTGTTCTGACTGAAATCCCGGAGAATTTCGACCTCCTGGAAACAATCCGGTGGACGCCGGAGGAGGGGGTTTTTCTCTTGGATGAGCACTTGGATCGGCTGATTGAATCAGCGGCTTATTTTGACCGGCCTGTCGACCGGGGTGCCACTCAGGCGCGGATTCTGGAGGCTATACCCGTTTCGGCGTCCGGGGCCTTGCGGCTTCGACTGCGGGTAGATCGGGAAGGTCAGGCCGCTGTGGAGATTCAGCCCCTGACGCCTTTGCCGGTGCCCTACCGGGTGGCACTGGCGAAGGAATCGATCCGGGCGGAAGACCGGTTTTTATACCACAAGACGACTCGGCGCGAGGTGTACGCAGCCGCTCTGGAAAGTCGTCCGGGTTTTTCGGATGTCTTGTTGTGGAATGAAGCGCGCGAGGTGACCGAATCCTGCATCGCCAACTTGATCTATGAATGGGACGGCCGCTGGTACACCCCGCCGGTGAAATGCGGATTATTGCCGGGGTTGTGGCGTGCGGCATTGTTGAAGGCCGGAACCGTGAGGGAGCGGGTTTTGACCCTGGATGAATTCCCCCGGATCCGGCGGATGGAATTGATTAATTCGGTCCGAAAAAACTGGCCGATCGAAGTTGTTTTGCCGGCTGGAATGATTTAGACTGCCGGGGATTTTTCCGAAAGGACCGACGCATGGCTGAAACGAAGTACGGACAAATTTTACAGGGAAACCGGGTGGCGGTCGAGCGGGCGTATGCCGAATTCGGTGGACGGCCGGTTGACCAGGAATGGATTCCAGAACCCTCTGAACCGGACACCCGGCAGGTGACGATCGGGTCGCCGGTGAGTGTGACAGGCCCCGGAACTTTTTTCGGCAAGGCCAGTCGGACTTTGAATTTTGAGCCCACGACCCAGGACGGGTGGTGGTTTGCCCGGACTGATTTGCCCGATGCCTTGCCGATCCGGGTGAGCGTGAACACCGTCTGGACGACCCAGCGCAACATCGTCTTATGTAGCGGTTCCCCCCATAATTACATGCGGATGGTGGAGCATATCATCGCCTTGCGGAACGGGCTGGAGATCGACAACCTGATGATCCGGATGGATTCCGGTGATCCGCCTCTATTCGATCGGGGGAGTGCGGATCTGGTGGAGGCGCTGGATCGCGCCGGTCGCCAGACGGTTGAGAGTCCGGTCAAATGGGTGACCGTGCGGGAGCCCGTGACGGTGGCTTCGGCATCGGGAGGGATATTGACTTTTCATCCTCCGGCGGATGCGGGGCGGCGGATATTGGATATCGATTGCGGGGTTAACTTCAAATCCGCCATTGGCCGTCAACGCTTGCGGGTCCGGGTGACGCCGGAGACTTTTCGCCATGGAGCACAGGCCCGGACGAATGCCCCCTTTCTCTCGATGTTATTCTGCAAGACGATCGGGCAGTTGTTTGCCGACTGGCGTAACATGGGGTATACGACCCGCAATATTCTGATTGCCGGGCGCTGGAAATATTTCAATGCACCGCGGATGGAGTATCAGGGCAAAGCCTTGGAAGCGGTGTGGCATCGGACGATGATGGATTTACTGGCGGCCATCGCGCTGATCGATGTCGGGCGGTTTGTCGGGCGAGTGACGTCCTACAAAGCCGGCCACGCGCTGGATGTGCAGATGATCCGGGCGCTCTACCAGAAGAAATTGCTGGTGGAACTGGACTGACGGCCGTTTTCACGCGGCGGCCCCGCGCGTTGAGAAGGGATGTGACCGGTGTTTTTCTGCCCAACGTGTCGGGTCGAATTGCGCAAAATGCTGGCGTCACCGGGTGTCTTTTGGTGGTGCCCCTCCTGCAACGGACGGACGGCAAGCATCGGTTCCTTGCGCCAGAGCGTTCCCTCCAAAGTGGTCAATGAATTATGGCAGGCGGTCCGGACCGGCACCGCACCCCGCAAACGGCGGTGTCCCTGCTGTGAGAATTTCATGGCAGAGGTTGAAGCCCTCGGCAATGACGGCGTGATTCGGGTGGATGTCTGCCGCAGTTGCCAATGGGTTTGGTTTGATCCCCAAGAATATGAGGATTTGCCGCAGCGCGTGCGCCCTCCGCCAGGCGACGATTCATTGCCGGCGGAAACCCGGGAACGTCTGGCCCTTCTGGAAATCGGGGCAATTCGAGAAAAAGCGCGGGGGGATGAGTGGGGCAACGATAGCTTCGACAATTGGTGGGAGTGCATTCCTGCCGTGCTGGGATTGCCCATTGAAAGGGAAGTGGACCCACCCTTCACGCGACCTTGGACGACCTGGTTCCTGATTCTGCTGATCTCCGGGATCAGCGGATTGGCTTTTCTTGACTTGTCTCCGATCGTGCAGGGATGGGGTCTTATTCCGGCTCACTATGCGCGATATGGCGGACTGACCTTTGTCACCTCCTTTTTCCTGCATGGGAGTTTTCTTCATCTATTCGCCAATATGTATTTCCTCTGGATATTCGGAGATAACGTTGAAGATCGTCTGGGACGATGGCGCTATATTCTGCTCTTGGTTTTGTCTGATTTTGCCGGGAATCTATTGCACATTCTGGGTGATCCCTCGTCGATGGTGCCCTGTATCGGCGCCAGCGGCGGTATTTCAGGCGTCCTCGCCTTTTACGCGCTGAAATTCCCCAGGGCCCGGATTGCACTCGCCGTCCGGTATTATTATCGATTGGGCTTGGTTCGAATGCCGGCCTATGCCCTTTTCTTTGTCTGGTTGGCGATCCAAGGGTATGGAGTATGGGCCCAGTTGAATGGATTCAGCCCGGTTTCGGCCTTAGCCCATATCGGAGGTGCCCTGACCGGATTTGTGTTTTGGGTGGCGACCCGGAAGATTCAACGGGCAGAGAAGTCTGGACGGGGGCGCCTTACCGATTAGAACCAGAGGTGCTCGATCAGGATTTTCAGGCCGATCCCGATGAGGGTCAGGCCGCCGATAATTTCGATTTTCTTTTCAAAGAAGTGGCCGCAATAGTCGCCGATATAGACCCCGAGGATGGAGAGAACGAAGGTTACGGCTCCGATGAAAAGGACTGAGAAGATAATGGCGACGTCGAGCAGAGCGAACGTGATCCCCACGGCCAAAGCGTCAATACTGGTGGCTAGGGCCATCACCAGCAGGACGAGAACATTGAGGGGGTTATCTGGTTTTTCAGCCTTTTCGAACTTGAGCGCCTCGTAGATCATTTTTGCCCCGATGACCGTCAGGAGGGTGAATGCGACCCAGTGATCGATTCCCTGGACAACGGAGCGGAACGTCAGTCCGGCCATCCAGCCGAGGGTGGGCATGAGGGCCTGAAATCCGCCGAAGAAGGCCGCGATGAGAAGCGCATGCCGGACTTTGAGATTTTTGATGGCTAATCCGCTGGCGACGGCCACGGCGAAGGCGTCCATCGATAATCCGATGGCGATCAAGGTTAGATTCAGAAAACTCATGGTGAAAAAAAGAGGCGGGATCATTTCTGATCCCGCCCCGGTGGTTGCGCGTTAGCGGAAGCCGTTGATCAATTGGCCGTGCGGCCGCCGACGCCCTTGGCGTTTTTGGCGATCACCCGGGTACCACTGCCTGCGGGGCGGAGGGCGCGAACGGCTTTGCCCGCGCTCCACATTTCGGATTTGGCGATGGCTCCGAGTTCTTTTTCGAGCATTTTCTGGTAATTTTTGGCGCCGCAGACCTTGAGAACCCGGCGGGTTTCAGCGCCCGTTTTAACGGCTTTGTATAGGGTCTTGAAGACCGGGAGGGTCGCCTTTTTAAAGCGGGGGCACCAGTCGAGGGCGCCGCGCTGGGCGGTGGCGGAGCAATTCCGGAACATCCAGTCCATTCCGTTTTCATCGACGAGGCGGATGAGGCTCTGGGTTAGTTCCTCGACCGTTTCGTTGAAGGCTTCGCTGGGCGAGTGGCCGTTGGCGCGGAGCACATCGTACTGAGCCTCCATCACGCCGGCGAGGCAACCCATCAGTACGCCGCGTTCCCCGGTCAGGTCGCTGTAGACTTCCTGTTTGAAGGTGGTGGGGAACAGATAGCCGGAGCCGATGCCGATCCCGACGGCCAGGCACCGTTCCGTGGCACGGCCGGTGGCGTCCTGCTCGACGGCGAAGCTGGAGTTGATTCCGGCGCCGGTGAGAAAGTTGCGGCGGACCGAGGTGCCCGACCCCTTGGGGGCGACCATGATGACATCGACATCGCGCGGTGGGATGATGCCGGTTTGATCCCGATAGACGATGGAGAAGCCGTGGGAGAAATAGAGGGCATCGCCGGGTTTCAGGTTTTTCTTGATCCGGGGCCAGACCACGCGCTGGGCGGCGTCGGAGGTCAGGATCTGGATGATTGTGCCGCGTTGGACGGCTTCCTCGATGGGGAAGAGGGTTTTGCCCGGGATCCAGCCATCCTGGATGGCGCGGTCCCAATCCCGTTTGAACTCGGGGGCCTGGCCGATGATGACCTTGAAGCCGTTATCCTTAAGATTCAGCGCCTGTGCGGGGCCTTGGACGCCATACCCGATGACGGCAATAGTTTCGTTTTTCAAGACCTTCCGGGCTCGGGCCATGGGAAATTCTGTGCGCGTGATCACCGTTTCTTTTGTTCCGCCAAAATCGATCAAAGCCATGCTGAACTCCTTGCTGTTTGAACTGTGAAAGGCTGTAAAATACTCTTTTTTAGGGTTGGGTCAATCGAAAAAACCTGAGGAAAGCTTTTGACGGTTGGCCAACAGAGGTATATTTTATACCGAAGTCAAATCAAAGGAGGGTTCGCGATGTATTTCAGTCCTGTTTTTTTTCCCGTGGCCAGTGTGGCCGGTACGGTGGTTTATGCATACTCCACGTCTGATGCGTTCGGCAAGGCGATCGTCATCCTGTTGGTGCTCGGCTCGATTTTTGCCTGGTCGGTGATGTTGACGAAGATGCGCGAATTCAACTTGGCACTGGCCGATGGTCGTCGTTTCCTGACGGCGTATCGGCGTGAGATGCATCCGCTGATGTTGTTTTCGCAGAAACGGGCTTACAGCGGGCCGCTGGCGCGGATTTACCAGCAGGCCTGTCAGGCGGTGGCCGGCGAACTGGTGGGACCCAATGATGCGCCCGAGTTATTTGCCGCCCGGTTGGCCGGTAACCGACCGCTCCGGTTGACCTCGGTGGACTATACCAATGCCTGCAAAGTGGCGGAACGGACGATGGTGGACCAGAGTGTTCAATTGGAAACCAACATGAGTTTTCTGGCGACCACGGTGACGGCGGCCCCTTTCCTGGGTTTGTTGGGAACGGTCTGGGGCGTTTTAGATGCCTTTCGGGCGATGGCCCAATCGGGTTCGGTACTTCTATCCGAAGTGGCCCCGGGCATCTCCGGGGCCTTGTTGACCACCGTTGCGGGCCTGTTGGTGGCCCTGCCGTCGCTGATCGGATACAACCTGTTGAACGGCCGGATGCAACAACTCGGATTGGAAATGGAAAACTTTTCCGATGAGTTCACGCACGATCTGGCGCGTCATTTCCTGGATGCCCAACAGCAGGAGAAATGATCGTGGCCCGACGCACTGTTTTTCGCCGACATCAGTCGATCAGTGAAATCAATCTGACCCCCTTGATCGATCTGACCTTTTTGCTCCTGATCACCTTTGTGATCACCTTTCCCCTGGTTCAGCAGGGAATTCCCTTGAAACTGCCCAAGGGTTCGGCGGCGGAATTGCCCGCCAATCAGAAGCAGACCATCAGCATCGACTTGCAGGGACGCATTTATTTGAATGACACCCTGGCGTCCTTTGCCGAGATGGAGACGCGCATGGTGGCCCTGGGCCGCAACCATCCCGATTCGGTAGTTCTGGTTCGCGCCGACGAGGGTGTCCCCTACGGACAGGTGGCGCAAATTCTGCGCGTTCTTTACAAGGCCGGGCTGACGCGGATGGCGTTGGTAACCCAAGCCGACAGCCGTTAGCTGGGGGGCCGGCACCTAAGTGCCTAGTCAAACCGGTATGAAATCGAAATCGGGATTCACCTTTAATCTGACAATCGTCGCCCTGCTTCATGGCGTTATGATTCTCGCCCTGATTTATTGCCAGGCGATTCCCGGTTGCGAGCGGGTTCGCGAAGCGGTGTTGGTGCCGTTGGATCTGGTGGTCGAAGTTCCGCCCGGCGATGAAACCGGGGAGGAGACGAGCCCTGAAATGTGGACCCCGCCCGAACCGGAACCTGAGCCGGACGTGCCAGAGCCGGAGCCCGAGGCCGTTTCTTTGAAGCCGCCCAAGCCACCGCCGAAAATACCCCCCAAACCCAAGCCTGAGCCGGAGAAAAAGAAGCCGCCGGCTACGCCCCCCAAAAACGAGGTCAAGAGTCCGGCTAAAACCCCGAAATCCAAAATTGAGGTCAGCCGCAAGAAAGTCAAGAATCCGTACGGCTCCTCAAAATCCACGCGCACGCCGAAGAAATTGCTGTCCGCCGCCGAGATCCGAAAACGGTTGGCGGCCGGATCTCAGATCGGGGATCACACGTCGGAGGTCGATGACAACTATTTATATCTGGAAATCGTGCGGCGGACTTTTTATCAGGCGTGGATCCAGCCCTCGTCGATCCCGATTGACGGGATGGCGGTTAAAGTGGATATTGAGTTGGGCCAGAACGGGGCGGTTCTCGCCAGTCGTCTGGCGACGAGTTCCGGCAACGCGGTGATGGATGAATCCGTGTTACGCGCGGTGAAGGCGGTCCGGCGCATTCCGGGTCTTTCCGCCGAATTCATCCGCCAGCATCGGCGACTGCCGGTGGTGTTCGAGTTGACCGGGGAACGATAAGGTGGGGAATTGGAAAACCATGGAACAACAATCATGACTCGGATTTCTTTTCAAACTCAAACAGCGACGTCACCCCTTTCCCGGGGGGCGTCCGCGATTCCTTTTTTAGTGGCGGGATGTGTGGTTGCGGTCTGGTTCTGGTGTTCCATCGGGATGGCCCAGGACGTGATTATCCGTAAAACCACGGCGGCGAAACTGACCGTGGATCTGACGGAATTGCGCGCCGGCGGATCGGCGGGGGCGATTTTTCTGAAGACGGTGGACGAGGATTTGAAACGATCGGGCTGGGTTGTGCCGGTTCGGTCTGGGGCCGGGTACGGCGCTGGAGGGGTATTGGCGGCGGCCGGCAACGGTTTACGGGTGCCCTTGGTGGTGCAAAACAATGAAACGCGCCAGACACTGTTCAATCAAAGCTTGGGCATCGACAATGCCGATCCCAAGCGGTTGGGGCATCGGGTATCGGATGCGATCTTACAGGCGGTTACCGGTCGGAGGGGAATGTCCGGGTGCCGGTTGGTGCTGATCGGGGCCACGGCGCGGGGCAAAGAGCTTTTTGTGTGTGATGCAGACGGGAGCAATCTGGCGCCCCTGACCTCGGAGGGATCGATTGTATTGGCGCCGACCTGGGGTCCCCGTGGCGATCAGATCCTTTACACCTCCTTCCGTCGCGGATTTGCCGATTGCTATTTGCTGGATTTGCGGGGCGGGAAAACCCACCTGGTGGCCCAGTATTCCGGGATGAATATGGCGGGGGACGTGTCGCCGAACGGCCAGGATGCGGCGCTGATTCTGTCCAAGGATGGGAATCCCGAACTCTATCTCAAGAACCTCGCCTCCGGTGCGCTGACGCGGATGACCCAATCGCGGAACGTCGGCGAAGCGAGTCCCTCCTGGTCCCCCGATGGATCACAGATCGTTTATGTGTCCGATGCGGCCGGGGTTTCTTCGCCCCAACTTTACCTGATCAGTCGGGGTGGGGGGCCCCGCCGATTGACCACGCGCGGCAGTCAAAATGTCGGGCCGGATTGGGGGGCGAACAATCTGATCGCCTATTCGAGCCGGCAGGGAGGGCGTTTTGCGCTGGTGGTTTACGATCCGGCGCTTCAGGAACACCGGGTCATTGCCCAGGATGGCGGGGATTACGAGGACCCCTCCTGGGCGCCGGATGGGCGGCACCTGTTTTGCACCCGGACCGAAGGATATCGGAGTTCCATCTACCTGCTTGACATTATGGGCGATCCTCCCCTAAAGTTGCCGCTACCTGTGGGTAACTGGCGTTCGCCAGCCTGTTCCCCGTAATTTGTTTTTTAGGCCTTAAACACAAGGAGTCG
This sequence comes from uncultured Verrucomicrobiota bacterium, assembly GCA_964497135.1. GTDB lineage: Bacteria > Verrucomicrobiota > Kiritimatiellia > CAIKKV01 > CAIJXV01 > CAIJXV01. The sequence continues at coordinate 19,784 of CAZCDO010000020.1, read as the reverse complement.
ACGATGATGATGAATAAACGGTTGATGGTTTCTTTGCTCATGATGTGTGCCGTAGCGCTGGTTTTTACCGGATGCCGCCGGAAACGCGCGCCGGGAGCCATCAGCCTGGATTCCACCCAGCCCCCGATCGTTCAGCCGTATGATGCGGCGGGGAGTGGAACCGATTTGGGCGGAACCGGCAGTGGATCCCTTTCGCCGCGCGCGACCGTGTTTACCGATGGGCAGGCGGTCAATGCCAATTTGGCGGCGATTCTGTTCGATTTCGACAGCGCCCAAGTGGCTGATCCGGAACGGGCCAAAGCGGAAGCCGTTGCGGAATATCTGAAGAGTAATGGGGATTGTGTTGCGGTGCTCGAAGGGCATTGCGATGAACGCGGCAGCGCCGAATACAACATGTCCCTGGGCGAACGCCGTGCGCTGGCCGTGCGGGCTTACCTGGTGACCCTGGGCGTTGACCCGGCTCGTCTGCAGACTCGCAGTTTTGGCGCCGAGAAGCCCGTCCAGATGGGGCATGACGAGGAAGCCTGGCGCTTGAATCGCCGGGTTGAGTTTGCCGTCATGAAGTAACCGCCTCCGATGGAGGCAGGACAAACGACCCCGGCGGGAATCCGCCGGGGTTTTTATTTGGGGGGCGTGATGATCGGGATCGCTTTCCTGGGGGGGACTATCGGTCCCATGGAACTGATGGTGGTTTTGACCGCCGTCCTCCTTCTTTTTGGGTCCGAACGTCTGCCCGACCTGGCGCGGCGGATTGGCCGTTTCATGAACCAACTGCGGGAGGCCTCCGATGAAGTTCGGCGCCAGGTCTTGAATCCTCCTGAAGAACGTCTCCCCAGACCCGCTCCTGACAGGCCCGCCCAACCCGGTTCGGATTCTGCAAAGGAGGAGCCCCATGATCGGGTGGGATAAAGAGGGCGGTCCGGTCAAGACGTTTCTGGCGCATCTGGACGATCTGCGTCGTTTGGTGTTGGGCTGCCTGATCGTCTGGGGCGTGGGCGTGGCCGTGGCGGCCCAACAAGCGCCGCGGATCCTGAAGATTTTGGTGCTTCCCCTCGAAAAGGCGGGCCAATCGCCATCCGATTTTTTACAGACTTTCGAGGTGATGGGGGGGATGAACCTGGCGATGACCATCGCCATTTGGGGCGGACTGCTCCTGGCGTTGCCGTTTATGATTGGGTTCATCGGCAACTTTATCCTTCCGGCCTTGTCGGTCCGCGAACGGCGGACCCTGCTGGCCGGGAGTGTATTGGCGGTGATCCTTTTTGGGGTGGGCGTATCGATCGCCTATTTCGGCATGTTGCCGCCGGCGTTGCGAGTGATGCTGTGGTTCAACGAGTGGATGGGCATCCGGGTGGAATTTTTCCGGGTAACCGATTATGTCCGGTTTGTGCTAATCATGATGGCTGCATTTGGGATTTGTTTCGAATTACCGGTGGTGTTATTGGCCCTCGGCCGACTGGGGATTATCACTTCGGATCAATTGCGGCGGGGGCGGCGGGTGGCCGTGGTCGTGTTGCTGGTTGTTTCCATGGTGGTGACGCCGACGACGGATCCCCTTTCGCAAATGGTATTGGCCGTGCCACTGTCCCTGTTATATGAAGCCTGTATCTGGTCGATCTGGCTGATGGAACGATCTAAACGGATTCAGGCGGGTGGGTGACCGAAACGCCTGTGGATGGAAAATTGGCCCGGGCCGGGATGGTTCAGGAGAATCCTCATGAGTGATCCAGACACTCGACTGGCTGCTTTGGAGACCATGCGACTCCGGTTATGTGGAGAGCGGCGGATCTATGGCGAATTGGAGGATCCCGCATCGAACGCATCGATCGATAACCTGCTGGCCGGCCAGAGGCCCGATGGGGATTGGCCGGATGTGGTTTATGATTCCGTTGAATTAAAGGACTGGCAGGCCATCGAACATGTCCGACGTCTCCTGGCGCTGGCGGTGGCTTGGAATCCCGAGGATCCGGCGACCGCCGGGAATCCCGCTCTTTTGCGGGGAATCGTTCGCGGTCTGGAAAACTGGTATACCCGTAATCCGGTGAATCCCAATTGGTGGTGGAATCAGATCGGCATGCCCCGGTATTTAGGAGAAGTACTGTTGCGCGTCAAGGGGGCGATCGCCCCGGACTTGATCCGGCTGGCTGTGCCGGCCTTTACCGCGCATGGTCCGGCCGCGCGATTTACCGGTCAAAACCTGGTCTGGGTGGCGGGGATCCAGATCCGGCACGGGATCCTGACCGATCAACCGGACCTCGTCGGGTTGGGCCATCGTTTGATCCGGAACGAATTGCGCGCCCTCCCCGACGAAGAAGGGCTTCAGCCCGATATGAGCTTTCATCAGCATGGCAAGGTTTTGTATTCCGGGGGATATGGGCAGGGCTTTGCCTGCGATGTGGCGCGATTCGCCTGGTTGGCGCGGGATACGGCGTTCGCCTGGCCCGCCCATAAAATTGAATTGTTGGGGCGTTTTGTACTCGATGGGAGCCGATGGATGGTGCGGGGTGACACCTTCGACTACGGCGCTTCGGGGCGGGAACTCTCCCGGAAAGGGTTTTCCGCGGCGCGGTATTTTCAAGGCGTTGCCTTTCTGGCCCAGATTCCGTTTTCGCGACAGGCGGAATGTCAGGCCATTGCCGGCCAGGTTGACCGGGGGGGGAAATCGTCGGTCGAAGGCAATCGATATTTCTGGTGCTCGGATTTGATGACTCAGCACCGCTCGAATTATTATTGGTCGGTGCGTCTGACCAGCAATCGCATCGAAAACACGGATTGGCCTTGCTGTGGCGGAGAGGGACGGCTCTGCCACCATATGGCGGAGGGACTGACCCTGTTGTTTCGGAAAGGCGATGAATACCGGGATATTTTTCCGGTTTGGAACTGGCGACAAACGCCGGGAACCACGGTCGAGCAACAGCCCGGAGCGATGAATCCCGGCGGATTGCGGGGCTTCGGCCTGCGGAGTTTCAGCGGCGGGGTTTCGGATGGGCGCGTCGGATGCGCGGCGATGGATTTTGCGCGGGGAAGCCTGAGGGCTCACAAGGCCTGGTTCTCATTCGAGAATAGTCTCGTGGCGGCGGGATGCGGCATCACCAGCGACAGCGACGCGCCTGTGCGGACGACGATCAACCAATGTCACTGGCGGGGTGCGGTTGAAATGCGCGATGGCGAGAAAGGATTTCGTTTATTGGAAGAGGGCGTGCATGAATTGATCCCGGGTGCCATTGTTCGCCATGATGGTTTTATTTACCGCATTCTGACAGGACAGGGAACCTTGCGATTGGGACCGGCATCCGGGTCATGGGCCGATTGCGGCGTGGAATCATCCGAGCCGGTGACCCTGCCTGTATTTAATGCCGGGTTGGATCATGGCGTTCGACCGATCGGCGCCGAATACGCCTATTTGATACACGCCGAGCCGGAACTTCATGGCGCGGACCAACGCTTGGTCCTGGTGTCTAATTCCGAACGCCTGCAGGCGGTCTGGGATGGGCGGGATCGAATCGGACAGGCGGTTTTTTATGAGGCGGGCACGGTGACTTTCCCAGAAGGCCATCAACTGGCGGTGGATCGCGGGTGTCTGGCTATGGTTCAATTCGAGCCATCCGGTAAAACGGTTATCACGTTGGCGGAAGCCGAACGGCGCAGCGGAATGTGTACCGTGACCTGGGTGGATGGCGTTGTTCAGACGGTCGGCGTCTCGCTTCCCTCCGGCGATCAGACGGGAAACAGCATTCGTCTGGTGCTGTAATGATGCGGTAATGGGTCGCGTTACGAGTCCTGTTCCCCGTTTTGTTGGCATCGCAAAGGAAGGTGCAAGCCGGCGTGCGATGCACTTGCCCTCCCCATGCGATTTTGTCCCTTGTTCGGCTGATCTCGGTTTGACATACTCTCCATTTTAAAGGAGATGGATGAATAAACAAAATTGTTTAATGGCGGGTGCGGCCGAGATCGACATTACGCCAGCGCTGGGGACTCAGATTGCCGGCTCCATCGGAACCCGGCGTCCCTGCAAAAACATTGAACAGCGTTTGTTTGCACGGGCGTTGACATTCCAGCAGGGGAACATCCGGTTCTGCTATTTCACTTCCGATATTCTCGCGATCCGGACCGATTTTGCTGAAGCCATTCGGGTCGGCGCCTTACACCGATTCCAACTCAGGGCGGAGGAATTAATCGTCAATTGCACTCAGAATCACTCATCCCCTTCGGTGGGCCACTGTTTCTGTCTGGACGAATCGTTCTGGCGACGTTGGATCCAGACGCCAGATCTCGAATGGGTTCTTGGAGGGGATCCCCAATACGGCGCAGGTTTTGTCGAAAAGGCTTTGACCGTGATCGGGCAGTCCCTGGAACGTCTGGAGCCGGTAACGGCCCATGTCGGGCGAGGAATTGAGGGGCGCATCGCGTTCAACCGCCGAACCCTCATGCGGGATGGAACGGCTCGGATGCATGCGGCAGAAGGGGATTTCAATATCCTGCAAATCGAAGGACCGGCTGATCCCGAGGTCGGCGTTCTGGTGGTCAAGGGCGAGAGTGGAAAACCACTTGCCGCGCTGTTGCATTTCACTTCCCATCCCTGTCATTCCATCGACTCCCTGACGATAGCCGGTGGTTGGGCGGGGGCCTGGTGTGAGGGAGTCAAATTGCTGCTTGACGGCGGATTGCCCTTGGTGGTCAACGGGTGTTGTGGAAATGTGCATCCCCGGAATCCCCTTGCCCCGGCAGAGATGAAGACCTACCAGGAGATGGGGCGGATTTTAGTTGCCGATACGGAAGCCATCCTGAGACGACTGGTTCCGGTTGAAGGTCCCTTATTACACCGGGTCCGACGCTTACAGATTCCCTTGCGGGACTTGGATGTGCTTAAAGTCCGGAACGCCGAGCGTTTTCTCGAAACGCATCCCGAACCCTTGTGGGTCGGAAACGGGAACGATCAGATCGATTGGCAATGGATTTATGCCATCAGCATCCTGGATTTAGCCCGCTTCAAAGAGACACATGCCCATTTCGATTACGAGGTTCAGGCGCTTCGGTTGGGGGATGTTCAGTTATTGGCGCTGACAGGGGAGCCCTTTGTCGAGGCACAATTGAAAATCAAAATGCAGTCCCCGTCGCCTTTTACCTGGATTGCTCACATGTCCAACGGCTATGTGGGGTATATTCCGACGCCCGAGGCGATCCGGCGGGGAGGTTATGAAACCAACGCCTGCCATTGGTCCAAGTTAGCCCCACACGCTTTGGATCTGATTACGAACGCATCGATCGAGGTGTTGCGGGAGTTAGCCGGGGCGTAAGGGTCCGACATTGATGGTGTAGCCAGGAAAGTGATCGGCATGAGTTTATTATCGAATGCGGGCGCAAACGGACCGACTCCTGTCGAGGTTGATCGGGCGGTTCGGCTGACCTATGTCCAGATGATGTTGACCGCCATTTTCGGGGCCAGCACCGGAGGAATGTTTTTGATCGGGTTTGCCCTGGATTTGGGGGCTACGGATTTTTTTTTAGGTTTGATGGCGTCCATCCCGATGTTTTTTGTGGTATTTCAATTGTTGGCCGCCTGGTTTATTGAACGCGGACTCAGTCCCAAGCGGTTGACCGTTTGGTTCGGATTTATCACCCCCTTGTGTTGGCTATTCATTGCGGCACTTCCTTTTTTTGCCGCCGTTTTATCGCTGCCCCAGCGGTTGGCCGTCCTGGTGGCGGTGCTGGCAATGGTGACCATCGCCAGTCAATTTTCCGGGAATGCGCGGGCGGTCTGGGTGGGGGACTTGATTCCGGCCGAACGGCGGGGTGCGTTTTTTGGGGCATGTGCGTTATTTAGTGGAATTGTGGGGGCTATTTTTGCGGTCGGGGAGGGGCGCTTCCTGGATTTTATTCGAACGAAGGGTTTGCTGGCCTTCACCTCTTTATTCCTGTTTGGCGCGATTTTTGGATTGATCGCCGCCGCCTTGAATATTCCCCAAGTCGAGGGGAAACGACTGCCGCCTGAATCCCCGCCCTCGCTCCCCGGATGGGTCCGTACGACGTGTAAGAATCGACCTTTATTAATTCTTGCGGGGGTTCATGCGATATTCGCATTGGGAAGCATTGTCGGGCCCTTCATGAGCGCCTATTGTCTGCGGGATTTAAAAATGAGTTTTTTTGGAGTCGGGTGTGTGAATGCGGTGGGCACGGTTTCCACTCTGATCTTTGCTCCTATGTGGGGCAAGGCGGTGGATCGATATGGGGGACGGCCGGTTTTGAATTTCAGCCTCTGGGCATTAGCGCCCTGCGGTTTAATTTGGTTTTTCATCCCGCCCGGCAGGGGGGATCTGGCCTATCGTTGGATGCCGTGGGTGAATTTTTTTGCGGGGTTTGCCGTCAGTGCGCTGAATGTGGCCATCGCTTCCCTGATGTACAAGATGACCCCCAGTAAGGGACGTTCCTTCCAATTTGCTTTCTACAATATCTTTGTAATGCTGATCGCTGCGCCGATGCCGCTGCTGGGGGGCTGGTTGGTTTCGACGCTTCAATCCCGGGGCTGGGCAATTGATCTGCGAGTGACTTTCTATTTGTGGATTGTTTTCATGTTCGGTGCGGCGATCTGTGCCCGGTGGGTTCGTGAACCCGATTCGTCTTCCACGCAGAGAATTGTTTTCGAATACTTGCCCGAGCAATTTGTCATGGTCCCGGGTTTTATTTGGTCGAGTCTGACCGCCGGCTTGTCATTTTTTAAAATTCGGGTGCCCGTGTTGAAACCCCCATCGGACCCGCCCGAACATTCAAAGGATTCGACATGACGCTCCTTTCCGATGATGTCCCGTTGACGTCCGGGTCCCTGCTCCGGGGCTTGATGCGGCTCAGCGGCCCTTTATTATTGAGCGCCGCATTGCAAAATGTGCAAAGCCTGATCGATCTATTCTGGGTGGGCCGCCTCGGTTCGACTGCGGTCGCCGGCGTCGCCCTCTCCGCCACGGTTTTTATGCTCTTGTTTCCCATGATCATGGGTTTGACTTCGGGTACGGTGGCCATGGTGGCTCGCATGACGGGAGGGGGCGATGATGAGGGCGCCAACCGGGCGGCGGGACAATCCCTGATGTTATCCCTGATATTAGGGGGACTCACCGGCATTGTTTTGAGTTTATTTACGGAACCGGTTCTGCGGCTCTTGGGCGCGAACGATCCGGTTGTCCGCATGGGAGCCCCTTATTTGCGGATTTCGTTACTGGGCTCCTTTTCCGTATTCCTGTTGTTCACCGCAAATGCCGCCTTGCAGGCGGTGGGCGACACCGTTCGTCCAATGTGGAGTATGATTCTGGCAAATGGGCTCAACCTGATTCTGGATCCGATTCTCATTTTCGGATTCGGTCCTTTCCCGGAGATGGGGATTGAAGGAGCTGCCTGGGCCACGGTGTTTTCCCAAATCGCCGCGTGTGCCGTATCGATTCATTTTCTCAAATCGGGACGGAGCCGTTTGAAAGTGCGGGCCTCGCATTGGAAACTGGATGGCGCCTTGTCGTGGAGGATTCTTCGGATCGGGGTGCCGGGGTCGGGCCAGATGCTGTCGCGGAGTCTTATGGCGGCGGCTTTTATGCGAATTGTGGCCCACTATGGGACCGTGGCCGTGGCGGCCTATGGTATTGGAATGCGCTTTCATATGATTCTATTGATGCCGGCCTTTGCGTTTGGGAATGCCGCGGCCACATTGGTTGGTCAAAACATGGGGGCGGGCCAACCGGATCGGGCCCGCAGGGTGGCCTGGCTGGCAACGGCGATTGATGCCGGCATCATGCTTGTCGGATCGATTGCCGTGGCGATTTGGGCGGTGCCGCTGGTCGCCGGTTTCAGTTCCGATCCCGCCGTGATCGCTGTCGGAGCGAAGTTCCTACGGATTGTGACTCCGTTCGCCGTGTTTGCCACCTTGGGGATTGTGTTGGGCCGGTCCATGAACGGAGCGGGGGAAACCCTGATGCCGATGATCCTGACCATTGTGAGTTTATGGGGGTTGCAGGTTCCCCTGGGGATCTGGTTGCCGCATCATTGGCATCCCGCTACGAGTGGGATCTGGTGGGCCAATGCGATCGCCATGATGACCCATGGAATCCTCATTATGCTGTGGTTCTTAAAGGGAAATTGGCGCCATCAAAGGGTGTGAAGATGACTAAACAAAGCGTGTCGAAATTCCGGATGATGTTTTTTTTGATCGGGTTTCTCTTGTCGATTCCGATGGGTGTCGCACAAACCGGACCGGGGGTGGGGGATCTGCCGGTGGTGGTGACCCTGCGCGGGGTCGGGCTGGGGCCCGCGGATTTTGAGAACCGGGGGCAGGTGACGGTGTTGGAAGGCGAACTGGGTTTTGAAATTCCCCTGAATCCGACGACGGGAACCTTGGGTCGCCTGAGTTTTCAGTCGGACCTCGTGGAGGTGGATACCCAGGGGGCGGTCGGGCCGTTGACCGATACGGAATTGGATTCGCTGTTGACGACCACGGTGGGTTATTTTCTGGCGGTTCCGGGGTCGGGTCCATGGTCCACTTTTTTCCGGGGGGGACTGATCGCCTCCGGCGAGAGCGGAGCGGCGGCGGATGATTCCCTGCTGTACAACGGAATGGGTGGGGCGGATTTTGCGGTGAGTCGGAGGTTGAGTATCCAGATGGGCGTTTTGGCAACGACCCGTTTGGAGGAGGACCCGTTGGTCTTGCCGTTGGTGGGTTTTCGCTGGCGTCCGGCGCCGGGTTGGTTCGTGGGGACCGAGGGAGCAGGATTGAAAATCAGCGGCCCGATTCAGCGCGATCTGCAATTCATGATCCATGCGGGTTGGCTGACACGGGCCTGGCGGCTGGATGACGACGAACCGGAGCCGGATGGCATTTTGGCGACGGAAACCATCCGGTTGGAAGCGGGGCTCCGGTGGAAGTACGGGGCGGCCTGGCAATTCGAGGCCGGATTAGGATGGGAGCCGTCGCGGACCTATCGGTTGCTGGATGCGGAGGGGCGATCGGCGGGGATACAGACGACTGAAGGCGCGCCCCTGGCCTCGCTATCGGCGACTTTTCGCTTTTAAAACCTCAACACGGCCGTTACTTCGTCAATAAAATCACGATCATTTTTCCGCCTTCCGAAGGCAGGCCGCCGAGGAGGAGAGGCGTGTTTTTGCGGAGTTCAACGGTGGATTGAATCTGGACTTTGCCATTTTTCTCGATGATTACGGTCAGATTTCGCGGGTCGCCACTGCAGCGGGCCAGAATGCCTTCGGCCAGATGGACGGCGCCCTTTGCCGGCAATGGCATGGATTGCTGTGCGATCAGGCGAAAAGAATTAAAGGGCAGATTCCCGCTCAGGAGTTGAGCGACGTCGCCCAGTCCCGCGCCGACGCCCTGACCGGCATTGCTGGCGGCAACCAGTCGAATGCTCAGGGTGGGCCCGGCGAAAACCGTTCCAACGGTCAGCATCATGGCGCAGAACCCTGCAAAGATTTTATTCATGCCGTCACCCTTTATTGTTATTCGACTCCATGCCCGCAACCCAGATAATAGTCCCTCTTCCCGCCGTGTCATCCATTATAATCACGCCGCTGTGCGGCGCAATGATTTCCAACGCCCGGATATGGGTTTCCGCCGAGGAACGATCCGGCAGGCTGAACAAGCCGGCCATGATCAGAATGGTCGCCAGAACGGCGGCGTACCCCCAGTGGAAAACGAAAGGTCTGACGTTTCGGGTCGTCCCGGGCTGGTTCTGTGGCGCCAGCGCCGCGCGGGCTTTGAAGTCGGCCGCGAAGGTTTCGGCATCCCGCATGCCATGGGAGGCGGATTGTTTTCGTAGATGGGCATCCACCGCTTTCCAGGAAATCGATTTCATGCGGATTCTCCTTTAAAGGCCGCAAGGAGTTTCATCAGTTTGCGGCGACCATTGAACAATCGGGACATGACGGTGCCGATCGAGACCCCGGTGGCGGCCGCGATTTCGGCATAGCTGAGTTCGTCGGAATAGCGCAACCGCAGGGTCACCCGGTGTTCCGGCGCGAGAGTATCGAGAGCGGCCTCGATGCGGGCGCCCGTTTCGTCGCCGACCATCCGGTCCAAGGGACTTTGCGGGTTGGGATCCGGAAGGGAATCCGGGGATACAGCCCGGGATTCGGAATCGCTCTCCGAGGTGGCCCACGGTTTACATCGCCGCAGATAATCCACGGCGCAGTTGTGGGCGATGCGGCAGAGCCAGGTTCGGGGAACAGCTCGGCCCGAGAAGTCCGGAATCGCTTTCCAAGCCTTGATGTAGGTGTCCATGACCACGTCCTCCGCTTCGTTCGGTCCCACTACCCGGCTGGCCACGCTGAATACCATGGGCCGGGCTTCCTCGAAGAGAGACAGAAAGGCATCCGCATCCCCTTGACGGGCGCGATTGAGCAGATTTTGAGTTCCCTCTTCCATACTGAATAGACGTTGGGTCTGGCCATTTTATTCACGGGGATGACGGATGGGACACGATAGCGGTTTGTTCCTTCGGAAGCCAGTCAAAGATGTGGCACGCCTAATGGTGGGGCGCATCGGAGATTATGTTGTGCTAATCGCCTATGTCCTCTTGGGGTGCTCCCTGTCCCGGCAATTCAAGGAACACGCTGGCCCGGAAGGGACCGTTGGAAAGAGGGCCTCATACACAGCTTGGGACGGGAAAGATTTTAATATAACTATTCGGCGCCAGCCCGATTTAGTAAGTTACCATGAATGAAAAAGATCGCCTTTTTTCATTTTTTTAGCTGGACGATGGGCCGACATACCCTGCGCGCGGATTTTATTGCCGGGTTGACGGTGGCCTTGCTGTTGATTCCGCAGGCCATGGCCTACGCCCAACTGGTCGGGGTTCCTCCGCAGTATGGGTTATATGCCGCGGCGATTCCCTGTGTGGTCGCGGCTCTTTTCGGCTGGTGTCATCAGTTGCATACGGGGCCGGTTGCGATGACCTCCTTGATGACCGCCGCCGTCCTCGGCAGTCTGGGGTTGGCGGGTGCGGAAACCGGTGAATAGGTTGGGTGCGCGGTGGCGCTGGTGGTGATGGTGATGCTGCTATTCACGCCCTGGCTTTACTATTTGCCGCGGGCGGTTTTGGGTGCCGTGATCATTGTGGCGGTCTGGGGCTTGTTTGATTTCAAGGCTTTTACGCGGATTAGCCGGGTCAATCGGCGGGATGGGGTGGTGGCGGCGGTGACTTTTTGGGCAACCATATTTCTGGCCCCGCAAATTGCCACAGGTATTCTGATCGGTATTCCGCTGTCCGTGGACTTTCAGATTGTCCGCATGATGCGGCCCCATGTGGCGATTTTGGGGCGTCATCCGGATGGGACTTTGCGCGATATCCACCGGCATGGATTGACGCCCGACCCCGAGATCCTTGCGGTTCGGTTCGATGGGCGCTTGATTTTTGCCAACGCGGCGCACTTTGAGGAATCCTTGTTGGCCGCCCGTTCCAAATATCCCGGACGGACCGCGGTCTTGCTGGTGGCCGAGGGGATCAATGAAATCGACTCCTCCGGTGAGGCCATGTTGCGCGAAGTGGTCCGGGAACTGCAACGCCAGGGAATTCCATCTGTCAGTGTAGCTGCGCTTGATGCACGCCTTTTTCCGGCCGATTATGTCAGTCGCCAGAACTTGGGCGCGATCTGCAAGGTCTTGCCGTTCCACTGCAATAACCGTTGCTTTTTAAGCTTTAACATCATACGGGAAAAGGTTTCCGGCGTGGCTCCAATGGCGGCGGCGATTTCCTTTTTGGCGAAGGGTATGGCGATGGACAGGGATTCGCCGAATTGTTCCCGGAGGAAATGGACGAACCGCGATTCCACGTCGACGGTGGTCAGTTGATACAGCCGGTCGGCCAGATAGCGTTGTTTTTTCATCAGCATGGCGATGAAATCGGCGCGGAATTCGCGATGGGCCAATAGGTCATGTAGTTGCAGACGCGGAATTTCGAGGACTACCCCGGGATCGGTGGCGGTGGCGGTGACGGGGTATTGATCTTTTTCGAAGAGAATGACTTCGGCGAAGAATTCGCCCGGCTGGACCAGTTTGATGACCATTTCGCGGCCATCCGGGGTGGTTCGAGAGAGACGGATATGGCCGGTTGAAAGCAGGAAAACGGCGCGCCCTTTTTCGCCTTCGCGAAACAGAATCTCCTTTTTGCGGAGATTCCGGGGCCGGGCGATGGCGGCAATGGCATCCTTGCCGGCGGGGGAGAGTTCTGCCAGAAAATGGGCCTGTTCCAATAGTGTGCGGGGATCGAACATGATCGTCCTTTGAATGCGGCGGGCACTTTAATCCTGCCCAGTGGTGAGAATAACCCATCCTGGATTTCTTTTCCAGATTCTTCTGAGCGGGATTAAGGTTGACGGGGGCGGGGGTGCCTGATACCTTATCGACCCATTGTTCGGGCCGTAGCGCAGACTGGTAGCGCGCTTGCTTGGGGTGCAAGAGGTCACGAGTTCAAATCTCGTCGGCCCGACCATTTTTACTTGCCAGTGAGTCGTTTGGCAGGCATTCTATCCACTCTTTTTATTAACTAAGAAAGCGAGGATGCCATGCCCAAGCGTCAGGATATCCATAAAGTCATGATTATCGGGTCCGGTCCGATCGTCATCGGTCAGGCCTGCGAATTTGATTATTCCGGTACCCAGGCGTGCAAGGCCCTGCGGAAACTCGGCTACCAGATTGTTCTGGTCAATTCCAATCCCGCTACGATCATGACTGATCCCGGTATGGCCGATATCACCTATATCGAGCCGTTGAATATCCAGCGCATGACCGAAATCATCGCCGCCGAGCGGCCGGATGCCCTGTTGCCGAATCTCGGAGGGCAGACCGCGTTGAATCTGTCGATGGATCTGGCCCGGAAGGGCATTCTGGAGCAATACGGGGTCAAGGTAATCGGGGTCAATATTGATGCCATTGAACGCGGCGAGGACCGGATTGCGTTCAAGGAAACGATGAAGCGGCTGGGCATTGACATGCCTGAAAGCGCTCCGGCCTACACGGTCGAAGAGGCCGAAAAAATTGCGGATAAGATGGGATATCCGGTGGTGGTGCGTCCGGCCTACACGATGGGCGGCACGGGCGGCGGTCTGGTTTACAATAGCGAGGAATTGCGCCTGATCGCCGGTCGCGGTATTTCCGCCAGCCTGGTGGGGCAGATTTTGATCGAGGAATCGGTGTTGGGTTGGGAGGAGTTGGAACTCGAAGTTGTGCGCGACGCCAAGAACAAGATGATCACCGTCTGTTTCATTGAAAATATCGACGCCATGGGCGTGCATACCGGCGATTCGTTCTGTGCCGCCCCGATGCTGACCATTGCGCCCGAACTCCAGAAAAAACTGCAGAAATGGTCCTATTCGATCGTCGAGGCAATCGAGGTGATTGGTGGCACGAATGTTCAGTTCGCGCATGACCCCAAGACGGGCCGGGTGGTGGTGATCGAGATCAATCCCCGCACCTCGCGGTCTTCCGCGCTGGCGTCGAAGGCCACCGGATTTCCCATCGCCCTGGTCTCCTCGATGCTGGCGGCGGGGCTGACGCTCGATGAGATTCCCTATTGGCGGGATGGCACTCTGGATAAATACACGCCTTCCGGCGATTACGTCGTGATTAAATTCGCCCGGTGGGCGTTCGAGAAATTCAAGGGGTCCATCGATAAGTTGGGCACTCAGATGCGGGCCGTGGGCGAAGTGATGAGCATCGGCCGGAATTACAAGGAAGCCGTGCAGAAGGCCATACGGTCCTTGGAAAACGGTCGCTACGGTCTGGGTTTTGCCAAGGATTTCAACTCCAAATCACTGCCGGAATTGATGGAATTACTGGCGGAACCCACGAGCGAACGGCAATACATCATGTATGAGGCGTTGCGGAAGGGCGCCACCGTTGAGGAACTCAATCGGTTGACTCATATCAAGGCCTGGTTCATCGGGCAGATGAAGGAACTGGTCGAGCTGGAAAACACGCTGTTGCGTCATAAGGGGCACCTGCTTCCGGATGCTTTGTTGATCCAGGCTAAGAAAGACGGATTTGCCGACCGATATCTGGCCAAGCTTCTGGATCGGCCCGAAAAAGAGATTCGGGATCAGCGGATCCGGCTGGGTGTCGTGGAAAGCTGGGAGCCGGTTCCGGTCAGCGGAGTCAACGATGCGGCCTACTATTATTCAACGTATAACGCGCCGGATCGGACAACGGCCAGCACAAAAAAGAAAATCATGATCCTGGGCGGCGGCCCGAACCGGATCGGGCAGGGGATTGAGTTCGATTATTGTTGTGTGCACGCGGCCTTGGCCCTGCGGGAAGAGGGCTATGAAACGATCATGGTCAACTGCAACCCCGAAACGGTATCGACGGATTATGACACCTCCGACAAGCTCTATTTCGAGCCGCTGACGGTGGAGGATGTCCTGAGTATCTATCATAAGGAGAAGCCCCAGGGCGTCGTGGTGCAGTTCGGCGGACAAACCCCGTTGAATATTGCGGCCGAGTTGGAGGCCAATGGCGTGCCGATTCTGGGCACCACACCCGAAACGATCGCGCTGGCGGAAGATCGCGATCTGTTCCGCAAGATGATGGAAAAGCTGAACATTCCCATGCCCGAATCCGGGATGGCCAGCACGCTGGAGGAGGCTCTTGTCATCGCCCGCCGGATCGGTTACCCGCTGATGGTCCGGCCCTCCTTCGTCCTCGGGGGACGGGGCATGGAAGTGGTTCATGACGAGGCGATGTTGCGGGAATACGTTCGCAAGGCGGTCGATATTGCGCCTGAGCGGCCGATTCTGATCGACCGGTTTTTGCAAGAGGCTCTGGAGTGCGAAGCGGACGCCTTGTCCGACGGCAAGGAAGTGTTTGTGCCGGCGATCATGGAGCATATCGAACTGGCCGGAATTCATTCCGGCGATTCGGCGTGTGTCATTCCGCCGGTCTCCATTCCGGAAAAGCACCGCCAGACCATTTATGCCTACACCGAGAAGATCGCGCGCGAGTTGAAAGTGGTGGGGCTGATGAACATGCAGTACGCCATCGAAAACGACAAGGTTTACGTGCTCGAGGCGAATCCCCGGGCCTCGCGGACCGTGCCGTTGGTCTCGAAAGTGTGCAATATTTCCATGGCCCGGATTGCCACCCGGCTCATGCTGGGGCACTCTCTCAAGAGTCTGAAACTCGAACGCCGCCCGATTCCTCATTTCGGGGTCAAGGAGTCGGTCTTCCCGTTCAATATGTATCCCGAGGTCGATCCGGTCCTGGGTCCGGAAATGCGTTCCACGGGCGAGGTGTTGGGGATGGCCGATTCGTTTGGCATGGCGTTTTACAAGGCGGAGGAAGCCGCCACGCCCCTCCTGCCGGTCGAGGGCGCCGTGCTGATCAGCGCGCTGGAGAAAAACGACCTGCTGTTGAATATCGCGCGGGGTTTCCAATCCCTGGGATTCCGCATTTTGGCCACCGATGGAACCTGCCGTTTTCTGACGGAGCGCGGGGTTTCGGTGGAGCGCATTAACAAGCTCTCGGAAGGGCGGCCCCATATCGCGGATGCCATTCTGAGCAAGCATATCCAACTCGTGATCAATACGCCCTCCGGGAAAAAGAGCCAGCAGGACGATTCCTACATCCGCAAGGCGGCGATCAAGCACAAGGTGCCTTATATTACCACCCTCGCGGCGGCTAATGCCTCGGTGAAGGGAATCGAATCCGCCCGAAAGGGGCGGGCCGGCGTCAAATCTCTACAGCGCTATCATCAGGATATCGGCTGATGGGGTGGGCTGACAGGTAGGCTGACCGACGGGGCGCGCGGTCCAATGCTCCACTCTCCCCCGGGGGGTGAGGGGGGGGATGTTGCGGGTAAGTTTCTCGCAGAGTTCCACAGGGTTCAGACGCTTGTTCGCAGAGCGAAGAACGGCCGTGCCATTTCGTCGAAACGGCGAAATGTCCCGTCCGGCTTTCTTTAAAGAGGTAAGGTCTTCTGCTCCACTTGGCTTCACAGAACACCGGGACGGGTGATTCCGCTTCTGAGCGGGATCGCACGGCCCTGCTTTACTCTGGTTGAACTCTATCTGAACTTTGTGCAACTCTGCGAGAGACTCTCCATTCCCTGGTTTCAGCGACATTGAAAGGACTCGAACCTCAGTACCCCACAGTAATGCAGAAAGAGCCACCCATAAAACATCTTCTTTCCTTTTCTTCTCCTGGTGAGTGAGATCTCTGATTTTCTCTCGCCAAGCCGCGGAGTTCGCCAAGGTCCCGATCGTCCTGCGATGAGCCTGCCCCCGCCGACCTTTGGTCGGCTTTTATTTGCGTGTGGCAACCTCACGCAAATATACGTAGAACCGGACGCGTGATGCACGATCCCGTTTCGGGAGCGCTCGTCGTGCGGCCTCTTTTTTGCCTCAATCCACCGCGACCACGGCCCCTCGGCGTGAAAAATGTTTATTTGTCTCCTCTTGGCAATTCTCCGCTCTCTCCTCCCTCCACCCGGCGCGGGGGAGGGTTGGGGTGAGGGGGTTCCGCTCAAACCGATTAATGTTTGTTGAATAAATCTCTACAACAAATCCAGGGGACTGGTCACCGGATGGCGCAAATCCTTGACCACGTGGGTATAAATCATCGTCGTCTCCACATTCTGATGCCCGAGATATTCCTGAATCTGCCGTATGTCCACCCCATTGAGGAGCAGAACCACCGGTAGTTTCGCCCCTCGTTTGACGCGAACCAGCCGACTGGAGGTTTTGCAAAAAAATGGGCGACACGGTCTTCAAGCGAAATTCCAGGCGTGACAAGCTTATTGGTCAGGAACTTGCGAACCCAGAGGACATTAAAACGAGCCCGATTTTCCGGCACCAATTGATTCTTGAGAAGATATTCACCAAATCGTGCCAACTGTAACTCGTCGTCCTGCAACGTCTTATCCATTTGGCCTCTCCCCCTTTTCCCCATATGTAAGTATTTACATAGCATGGCAAATCACGAGCAATTGAAAGCAAAAACACAAAATCCTCAGCATAAGTTGCTGATTTTTGCTTAATAAAGCATTGTAAACATGCAACTTTTAAATTAATTTAAAAGAAGCAATAGGTAAAGTAATGCATTACCGATAATAAGTTGGCCATAAAGAATAATGAAACTCATACCTACTCGACAACAGTGGCAAAAATGGACATTGCCCAGTAAACTCACGGCAATCAGCGCATATCTGACGGTCATTGGGATTCTGGTCGGGGTCGTATTCTATCTGTACCCGAGAAGTAACGATCCCGCCGTTCCCGTCGCTCGTCCCAGAATATCCCTACGTCTCAATCCCATCGATTCAAGTAATACCTACTGTCTTGCCTCCATGCAGAACAATATGTTTGTCCTTCAATATTCTATCATGTACCACAACGTTGGCAACTTGACAGCCGTCGGGCTCGATTCTCCAGCGGAAGTATGGTTGAACGGAAAACAAGTCGCTGGTGTCAAACAGGAAGAAATTAATCTGTCAGTGCTCCCAGGCGAGGAACTCAATTCTCCCAAGATCTTATGCGTTGCCGGTATGGATCCAGGCAAGATCAGTGCTCTCGTCCAGTCAGTCAATGAAGGCAAGAACATTCTCAAGATGGCATTTCAAATGAAGTACTCGCCGGAAAATGACAGGTCGAAACGGTACAGATCTCGCATACAGTACGAGTTAAGTAGAGGTAACGTCTTCTATACAGGCAGGGAATACGACTAAATTGGCCAACCAGTCATCGAAGGCGACGCCAAAGAGCGCGCCTCAATGATGTCGTTAGTGGTTATTACCGATCATAAACCGGAAATCCGGCAGGCCGTGCCGGTTAATCATTGTTGTGTCCATGAAGATGAAACCATACTTGATGGCCCCAGTTCTTCTCCTTGCTTTGGCCATTTCTGCCTGTGGAAACGAAGCATCCCTTACGAACGCTCTCGATGCGGTCAAGATACCGGCCATTGATTTCCGACAGGAGCACTTCACGAACGTCGTTAGCCAACTAAACGGCTATCTTGAGGAGAACCACCTTGCGAAACTCACGGTCAACCTAAGCTTGCCGGAAGTATCTGTCAGCACGAATGCTGCCGCATTTCCCCAACAGGCCAAAGCCCACATCGCACACTTCCTAACAGAGTACGCCTCTCGTGCCAACATGCCTCCGCAAGTCACTTTCTCGGCGCGGTGGATTTCTCTGCTTGAAACACTCCAGATCGTCGCCTCGATTTCCGGCCTCGATCTGATCATCTCAGGCCAGAGCATCGTCATGCGTGCCGGACCGCCGCAACTGACTTGCGATGCCTTTCACGTCTGGCCGGTCAGTGACGACCTGCCGCTCTGGCTTGAGACTTCCGTATCCCAGCCCTGGGCACAGGTCATCGTCCCCAACACCAACGTGGTTCTCCTGATAGATTCACCAGAACGCTTGAAGCAGTTTAGGCAATCACATACACTTAAACTGTTCACCGAAAAGGACAGACACAACAAGGAGCCGAAGACGACGGATAAACCCGCACTTTAGCTCCGACGTGTGCGCCGGGCATATGGCGTGACTCAGAGGTGCGCGACCTTGATCCAGTGCGTCTTTCTCAATCCTGAAATAAGATTTCCCGTTGGCCTTGACTCCGGGGCTATTAAGATTCAGTATCCGCATGGAGTAGGGGTCTGAAGACCGCGCCAAAACAGCCTTTACCAAGGTTCTTCTCAACTGGCAGTACAGAGATGAAACAGATACTGATAGCAATATTGGCAGTGTGCATCCTCGCGGGCTGTAGCGGCCAAAAGCCGGTACCGGCAAGCCGGCTGACGCAGCCAGCCGGGAAGCTCTCCTTCGTGACACCAGACGGATGGTATAGGAGTAAGATCACAGGAATTGACTTCATCATTGTCTCAACGGTAGCCGACTTCGGCACCAGTCCAAACATCTTTGTTGAGGGCGATCCAAGGCCCGGCATCGTCAGCAACAAAGTCACCCAGATGATCGAGGCGAACAGAGACGAGATTAGCTCCTATGCCGTGCTGAAAGAGGACGCCTTCAGAACAGATTCGGGCCTGACCGGCGTGAAAGTCTCGACTCGCCGAGAAACCAAGGAGGCTCTTCCATTGGCCCTTTACCATTTCTTAATTCAAGACAGTGACCGGGTGATCATAATCACATGTAGTTGTGCGGAACCGGTCAAACAGAAGTATGAACCGATTTTCGACACCGCAATGAGATCGCTGAGGCCAGAAAGATGAAACCACCAACCCTCCGAGCGCGACGACGCTCCCACGCCTCGGCTCAAGGCCAACGTTGGAACTACGAAAATGAACGAATTTGAGATAAAATCGGCGCATAGCGCATCTCGGATACGATTCTACGGAATAGATGGTGATGAATTCAATGTGGAGATGACGAATCCCGAGTATTCTGGTGCTGTTCATGTGAGTGCATTCACCGATGCTCATGGACTGCCAAACTTCTTCGAAGTAATCGCCAAAAACTGGAAGGGATGGCAAGGGGAAAAGGAGTGGTCTTCAATCGATGGAGAGTTCACCATCATTGCGAAAAGCGATAAACTTGGACACATAAGCCTCGCAATAGAGATGCGCCAAGATTTTGGCGAGACAGAACCATGGCGTTTGAAGGCCACAGTTGTCGTCGATGCTGGTCAATTGGACGATATCGCCAAAGATGCAAAAGACTTTTTCAAAACATAAAGGGTTCCAACCACACGAGGCAGACTATCGCTCGAAGCTCGCTCAGTCTGCTCGTGAACGTTCTGCCCCTTGACAACCATGCGATCTATTGTACAATTGTCTATGTTGGAT
>CAZCDO010000019.1:0-31822 GCA_964497135.1 uncultured Verrucomicrobiota bacterium | reverse complement strand
GTCCCGCTTTGGGAGGGCGCAGAGAACTGCGCTGGGGGAAAGGCGGCAGTGAACTACCGCAGTCCCCAAAAGGGAGTTTTGGAGTGCGGGACTTCAGTCCCGCTTTGGGGAAGCGCGGGCTGTCCAGTTGCGATTGCTTTATCCATCGAAACCCGGCATACTCTAAGGCTCAATTTTATCGCGGAGGTATGGCATGGAGTTGCTCAAACAAGCATTGATGATCATGACGCTCGGGATGGGCCTGGTATTTGTTTTTTTGTTCCTGGTCATCCAAGGGCTGATCCTGGCGGCCCGGATCATTCACCATTTTGAAGGGGTGCCTCAGGAACAAGGAACGCCGCCGGTTCCCGGGGGCGGCGATGGTGAGGAACCCCTTCATGCGGCGGTGATCGCCGTGGCGTTGGAAATTTCAAAATCAGCTCAGCACCGCGCAAATTAAGGAATCCGCCTCATGTCAAAAATCGGAATCACTGAATTGGTTCTGCGGGATGGACATCAGTCTTTGCTGGCCACCCGCATGATGCTGGCCGATATGTTGCCCATTGCCGACCGGATGGACCGGGTGGGGTTCTGGTCGTTGGAAACCTGGGGGGGCGCCACGTTCGATTCGTGCATCCGCTTCCTGAACGAGGATCCCTGGGAACGGTTGCGCAAGTTGAAGGCGGCCTATCCGAAAACCCGGATGCAAATGCTGTTGCGCGGCCAGAATCTATTGGGCTATCGCCATTATGCCGACGATGTGGTCCGTAAATTTGTCGAGCGCGCCGCGGCCAATGGGGTGGAGGTTTTCCGGGTTTTCGATGCTTTGAATGACACCCGCAATCTGCGCACCTCGATCGAGGCGGTCAAGAAGGCTGGCAAGCATGCCCAAGGCACCCTGAGTTATGCGACCAGTCCCGTGCATACCCGGGAATCGTATCTGGCGCTGGCCCAGGACTTAAAGACGATGGGCGTCGATTCGATTTGCATCAAGGATATGGCGGGTTTGTTGAAACCCTATGAGGCGGCTCATTTGGTGGCGGCGCTCCGCAAAGAGGTCGGAATCCCCCTGTCGGTGCATTCCCATGCCACGACGGGGATGTCGGTGGCGACGCTGGTCAAGGCGGTTGAAGCCGGGGCGGAATTGATCGATACGGCCATTTCATCGATGGCCATGGGAACCAGTCACTCGCCGACGGAGACGCTGGTTGAAATCTTCAAGGGAACTGGATACGACACCGATTTGGATGTGAAATTGCTGGTTGATATCGCCGGATATTTCCGCGAGGTCCGCAAGAAATACAAACAATTTGAATCGGCCTTTTTGGGGGCTGATACCCGGATTCTGCTCGCCCAAGTGCCCGGGGGAATGCTGTCCAATCTCGAGCATCAACTGCGGGAGCAGAATGCCGGTGACAAAATCGATGCCGTGCTGGCCGAAATCGAATTAGTTCAAAAGGATTTCGGATACCCGCCGCTGGTTACGCCCACGTCCCAGATTGTCGGGACCCAGGCGGTTTTCAATGTGCTCTTCGGCCGCTATCAACGGTTGACCGCTGAATCCCGCGATCTCTTGACCGGCCGGTATGGGCGGACCCCGGCCGCGCCGAATGAGGAATTGGTGCAAAAAGCGTTGAAGGAAATGGGTCTGACGGCGGCGATCAAGCATCGGCCGGCGGACGATATCCCGAACGAATGGGACAAGATGGTTGACGATTTGAAAGCGAAGATGCCGGGTGCCACGGTCTCCGAAGAGGATGTGCTGACCTATGCCATGTTCCCCCAGGTGGCCTTGAACTTTTTCAAAAGCCGGGGTCAGGGGCCGAAGGATATCGCAGCGCCAGCCGTGACGCCGGGTGCCGTACCGGCGTCGTCGGCGGCACCGGTGGCTCTGCCGGTTTCGGATCAATACCGGGTTTCGGTGGATGGGAAAGCTTTTATTGTCCGCCAAAAGCGCGATGCCGAAGGCCATTTGAATCTGACCGTGGATGGGCGGACTTTTGCGGTGGGGGTCAAGCCGCTGGTCGAGACCGAAAGTGCCAGCGCGGTGTCGTCCTCGGTCGATCCCGCCGGCGAGAAACTGGATGCGCCCATGCCGGGCACGGTGGTGAAAGTTCTTTTTCAGAACGGCGACACGGTAGAAGCCAATGCGACCGTGCTGATCATGGAAGCCTTGAAAATGCAGTTGGAAATCAAATGTCGCACAGCCGGCCGCATCCGGTTTCTGGTTTCCGCTAATACCGCAGTCCATGCCGGGGTCCCGCTGGCGGTGATTTCCGGGGCCGGTAAAGGGGGGGCGTGAATATGAAGCCCGCCGGGATGTGGTTGACGATCTTTTGTGGATTGATCCTGTTCGCCGGGATTGGATTTGCGGTGGAGGGGATAAAATCCTTTTCGGCATCGGACCCGTCGGTTCCGGTTGCCGGTGAGACCCAGCCGGTCCCGGCTTCTTCCGCAACTGCCGGGGCCGAGGAATTGTCCTTTCGCCACGGGATTTTGCAGGTCTGCCGAAATTCGGGGATCGGGGGTTTTTTGCAAGCGGGGGGCTGGAAGAGTTTGGTGATGATCGGGGTTGGGTTCCTCCTGCTCTACCTTGGAGTGGCCAAGGATTTCGAACCGCTTCTGCTGGTTCCCATTGGGTTTGGAACCATTTTGGTGAATGTGCCCTTTGCGGGAATGGGAGAAGCGCACGGTTTGTTGAATCTGATTTTCAAGGGCGGCATTGAAAACGAGGTTCTGCCTCTGGTGGTGTTCATGGGCATTGGCGCTCTGTCTGATTTTGGGCCGTTGTTGGCCAGTCCGCGGGTGGCGATTCTCGGAGCGGCAGCGCAATTCGGAGTGTTTGGAACCCTTTTGGGCGTGGTGGCCTTAAACGCCCTGCCGTTTATGGATTTCAACATCAAGGAAGCGTGTTCCATCGCCATCATCGGCGGGGCGGATGGGCCCACATCGATCTACGTGGCCTCGAAGTTCGCTCCGCATTTGATGGGTTCCATCGCCGTAGCGGCGTATTCCTATATGGCCTTGGTGCCCTTGATCCAGCCGCCGATCATGCGGTTATTGACGACCCGGAAAGAGCGCGCCATCCGCATGAAGCAGGCCCGACCGGTGAGCCAGACTGAGAAAATCGTGTTTCCGTTGACAGTGCTGGCCTTGTGCATCGCCTTTTTGCCGACGGCCGTACCGTTGATGGGCTGTTTTGCATTCGGCAATTTTATCAAGGAATGCGGTGTGATCGAACGGTTGTCCAAGGCCCTGCAGAACGAAGTGATGAATATTGCGACCATCTTTTTGGGATTGGGCGTTGGCATGCAAATGGCGGCGAACCAGTTCATTCAGCCGACGACTCTGGGTATCATCATTCTGGGTTTGCTGGCTTTTTCGCTGGGGACGGCGGGCGGGGTGATCTTTGCAAAAATCATGAACCTGTTCTGCAAGAAGAACCCCATCAATCCGCTGATCGGGTCGGCGGGTGTGTCGGCTTTTCCCATGGCGGCGCGGGTATCGAACAAGGTGGGGCTTGAAACCGATCCGCACAACTTCCTGCTGTTTCATGCCCTGGGCGCCAATGTTGCGGGCCAGATCGGTTCCGTGGTGGCGGCCGGCATCATCCTGGCCATCTTTGGCGGGTAACTCGCGATCGGACTCACGCCCTGTCATATGGCGCTCCCAAATCCTCGCCTAAGAATACTGCGGCGAATGGCGACTTCATGCTTCACCCCTTGCCCCGCGGCTCGCCGGGGCCTACTCCGCCGTAGTAAAACTCTGGCTACGAAGGCTGGAACGCTCGCCAGGGGAATCCTCTCGACGGTCTCGATGATGTCTTTTGGAGGGCGAGCGTCCCGGCGAGCCGCATCCACGGATGTGAAACCGAAGCGGACCGATCTGGATTCCAGCCATACTCGATGATCGAGGGCGCTACCTGAACTTGACTTTCCACCCCTCTACCGACAAACTTAAAACGGTAAACGGCTCGGTTGCCAGCATTGCCTATGGGGAACCCCGGCTGACGCCTGATTCCCCCGGAGTATGGCGCTTTGTCGCCGCCTAGAGGACGCTGCGATACAGGATAGGTCGTCGGCAACCTATCCGGGGGAAATGCCAGTAAATGTAGTCAGCAACAGATAATACGTTCGGCAAACGGAAATAATGAATATTCCCAGCGACAAGGAATTTGCCAGGTTGCAGGCAGAGATGAAGCAGCGCCAGCTGCTCCGTGGTTGCCAGGGATTCCTTCGTTTCTTTCGCGCCTGTCTATTTGTTGTTCTTTTCATCGGAGTCATTGCCCTGCTGTTGTTGTTTTTTTTCCACAGGCACCTTGATCTTGTGGCCTTTATCGTTTTTGGGGACCTGGTCGTACTGGCAATGATCCTACTGGTGTCAACTCAACTTGCAGGAATCAAACGAGATCAAGAGGCTGAACAACGTCTCAGAGGGTCGCGCAACCCGTGCGAAAAGAAATAATAATACGTTGCCAAAGATTAAGTTGGACAAAGAAGAACAAGACATTTTGGACTCGTTTGAACGCGGTGAATGGAAGCCAGTTGCAAATCGTCGTCGAGAGATTGCGCGTCATGTCACTTATGCGAAAAGCACTCTTGCCAAGAACAGAAGGGTGAATATCCGTATTTCATCCAAGGATCTGGAGGAACTTCAGGCCATTGCGGTTGAAGACGGCCTGCCATACCAGACCCTTATGGCTAGCGTACTCCATCGTTTTGCATCGGGTCGATTCATGGAAATACCAAGCCGAACCCAAAAGTCTAGGTTGCCTCGCGTTTCGCTCGGAACCTGACTTTCATCGATCGGCCGAGACGAGTCAGAAAAAGGGCTTGCCTCAGAGGTGAGTGCTACTATAGTATCACACCATGAGAACTGAACTTGTCACGACGTTGAAGCGGCGGGCGACGCGCATACTGGCGGACCTGCATGAGTCCAAGGACCCCGTTCTGATCACCGAACACGGCGTTCCGTCCGCTTACCTCGTGGATGTAACGGCGTTCGAGATGATGCAGGACCGGATGACAATCCTGGAGGGGATTGCCCGCGGAGAACGGGCGATTCTGGAGGGCCGGACGCTTACCCCAGCGGAAGCCAGAGGGAGAATGAAGAAGTGGCTCGCCTAATCTGGACTGAGCCGGCCCTCTCCGATCTCGAAGCGATCGCCGACTACATTGCGCTGGACAACCCGGCGGCGGCGAGGCGCCTCGTTCGGAGGGTGTTCGAGAGCGTAGAGCGACTGGAGCGCTTCCCGTCTTCCGGCAAACGTCCGCCCGAAATGCCGCGTACGTCCTATCGCGAAATGGTTGTCACACCCTGTCGCGTGTTTTACCGGATTGAGGGAGATGACGTGTTCGTGCTGTACGTGTTGCGGGCAGAGCGTCTGCTCAGGAGATGGCTGATCGAGGAACGCAACAGAGCCCGATAGGGCGCCGACTCGGTTCCGTGGTGGCGGCCGGCAATCATAGGTGGCAACTTGTCAGATATCACGGTCCCCCATAATCCAGAATATGCGTTTCCCCAGTAACTTCCGAACATTTTGCAGGAGAAGCGAGTTTTTCCCTCCCCCCGGCGAGGGGGAGGGTAGGGTGAGGGGGATCGTTTGGGCGGTTCCCCCTCTTCCCGGCCTTCCCCCTCGCCGTGGGGAAGGAGGTGCAAAGAGTCACCGACCCTATCCGGAAACAGATACAAATCGCCCCCATACCCGTCTCGAGTTTCTCGTCTATTTGTGTCCGTCGTCCAGACGGCTTCTCGACCCTTCGTTTTACTGGTGACTCCGGCAATGGACCTTCGGCACCGGCAGCAGCGAGATCGATTTCAGTTTGATCCAGCCGTTGGGCGTTTCGCGGCTGGGGCGGATTGTGAGCGTGTACCGGCCGGCTCTGAGCAGCTCAACGAGGCCGCAAGAATATACCCGAAACAGCGGCCACAGGCCATGATCGGCCATCGGCTCAGATCGCTCGCCTGTGTCCAGAGTGGGGAACGGCAGTTCAAGATCGCCCAGCGTGACGACGCCTTCGATGCCGTCGGCCTCAAGCTTGCAGGAATAGTCCAGTTCGAGATAGTACCGCCCGGCTTGGAGCGTCTTGAACGTCCACGAGGCCGAGCTCTGGGGCCCCTGCCAATCGATGGCGCAGTCAGCGTGTTTCCAGTCGCCGAACTTTTCCATCCAACTGAACTTGGTTGCCTTGCAACCCTTGAGCGTTGCGAAGGGGAGATTGAAATCGTTGCGATGGCCCGGCAGCACCGTCTGGAGGGTGTCGGCCTTGACCTTGCCCGACACATCCAGCACGACCGTGGCCGGTTGGTTCGGCGAGCCGGCCTGCGGCAAAGCGATGACGGCCGCGCCGCCTTGGCGGTGAACCTTCAACTTGCCGGTGGCAACCCCCAGCAACCCGGCGCGTTGGATGGGGTTCTTGAGCCCGGGCACCTGAAGCCTGCCGTCTTTGGGCCAGTCCCATACATGCAGGTACAGCTTGCCGCTCTTGGCCGTGCACTCGCCCCAGGCCAGCGGACCCAGCGGCGAGGGGCCGGCGCCATACAGCGCTTCAGCGTTACGGCGCGTCCAACTGCCCACTTCGCGCAGGATGCGCGCCGAGGCCGGCGGTATCTCGCCCAGCCCCGTCGGGCCGATGTTGAGCATGTAGTTGCCGCCCTTGGCCGCGACCTTGACCAGCCGCCGGACCAGTTCCTGTGAGCTCTTCCAGTTGTGGTCGTGGCCGACAAAGCCCCACGTGTCGTTGTGCGTGTCGATGGATTCCCACAGGCCCCCGCGCGCCGTCATCGGAATCTCTTGATCGCCCAGCGTGTCGTAGTCGCCAACTCCGTTGCCGATCCGGCTGTTGATCAGGCACTGCGGCTGAAGCCGCCGCACCGTCGCGACCAGGCGCAACGAGTCCTCGCGCGAGATGCGATCCGGCGTATCGAACCAGATCAGAGCCACGCGGCCATAGTTGCTCATCAACTCCTCGACCTGCGGGACGGCCTTGGTGTTGAAATACTCGGTGAAATCGCCCTTCACGGCAGGATCCCACGAGTTGCCGCCCCCGCCGGCGGCATGCCAGTCCTGGTACTGCGAGTAATAGAACCCCAGACGGATGCCCCGCTTTTCGCACGCCGCGGCCAACTCGAGCAGCGGGTCGCGCTTGAAGGAGGTGAAGTCGGCGATATTGTACCGGCTGGCCTTGGACTTGAACATCGCAAAGCCGTCGTGATGCTTGGCCGTGACGACGATGTATTTCATGCCCGCGTCGGCCGCCAAGGCCACCCAGTCGCGGGCGGAGAACTTTCCGGGATGGAACTTCCGCGCCATCGCGGCGTAATCGGCCGCTGAAATCTGCGCCCGGCACATCAGCCATTCGCCGATGCCGTGGTAGCGCTTGCCCTTCCACACGCCGGCGGCGTGGGAGTAGGGGCCCCAGTGCACAAACAGGGCGAACTTGGCCTGCTGGAACCATCGCCCATCGGGCGACGCTGTCGATATCGGCTTACTTTTATTCATTTTTTGTGTCGAAGGCACTGCTGTCTTCCATGATAGGAGTGTGTTGGATGGCATACGTGCGACCCTTGCGACAACGCACACAGTCTGCGTTGGTGCAAAATAGAAGATCCGGATCGGTTTCAGTCAGCGGCGGGATGGTGGGGGGCATGATCGATGCCATCATTTCTTTTCTTTGCAGGCGGCCTCTTTCTTGCAGAGCATCGCCCGGCGGGATTCAAGTGCCGGTTTGCCAATTGGCCGGGTAGCATACGTAGAGATGTTTGACGTGGTTGCGCACGATGAATTTCTGACGACAGCCGCGATACAGATAGGCAAAATCACCCGCCTTGAAGACCTGGCGCACCCCGTCCGCCTCGATTTCGATTTCGCCTTCAAGGATATACAGCACATCATCCACCGGTGCGGTTTCCACCACCGTTTCCGAAGCGAAGAGTTCGTGGATGCCGCTGGACATTCGGGTCGCGCCGCTGGTGTCAAATACTTCGACCAGGTTGGAGCCGGCCCATAATCCCTCTGTCACGGGTTTCGGAATAACCGCCTGTCCGGTCTTTTTGAGAACATTCATCTGCATTTCCTCATATTGCTTCCGGGGGGCCATTGGGGCGTAACTTGAACAGTTTTCCTTCGCCGGGCAGTAACGGATGCCACTTGTGCGGCACCTGGTCATCCAGGCTGGGGTCCAGACTGATCGCTCCGCTTTCCACCGGGTTGCGATTCACCACCAACACATACATCTGTTTTTGCGGGTCATCGAAAAGGCCCAACACGGCAGGATCGCCGAGACATTGGAACTTAAGACCGAGATGATCATTGCCCCAGGCTTCCATCGGAGTGGGGAGCATCGGGGTTGTGCCCGGCCAGAGCGGGCCCTGGTGGTGCACCCCGATCGACCGCAAACTCTTCATTTTCTTCCACAAGGCGTGAATGTCGCGATTGACCCGCCGGGCGATGTCCCAGGTCGGCGTGGTCGTGCCATCAGTTCGAAGCAGGGCGGTATCGCCGAGGTAGGTGAAGTATTGCAACCCCCGTGCGCCATACGCCAAATCGCACATGAGTTGAAAGCGGATGTGCCCCTCGGTGGGTACCGGATAAGACCAGTGCGGTACACTGCAGGTGAAAGCCCAGAGGGGCAGATCGAGCGTCCGGCAGAATGATCGGGCGAAATCCAACGAGGAAAAGTAGTGCGGCTTGACCACGATTCCACCCGGAAATACGTTGAAAGCCTTCTCTCCCGACTCCGGAATCGGGTGTCGCGGTTTCTGTTCGATGGGGTAATGATCGTAACTCAGGAAACGGGGCTGCGTCTTGCGGATCCAATCCCGCCAGAGGGCTTCCTGGGTGCCGGCGCCGTATCCGCCCTGGATCACGGGGGCGTTGTGATTGACGTAGCAGATGTGATAGTCGTCGAGGGCTTCGATTTCGCGGATGACGGCGGCGGTCCAGTCATAATCCGCATGGGCCGGCTCATCATGAATGTAATAACCATACAGGCCCGGGTGAGTCTGCAGTGCCTTCACGACGGAGCGGATATTTTTTTTCTGCTGGGTTGAGAGGGTAAAGTCGCGGCCCTGTTCCGGGGTCATTCGTCCCAGATCGAAGGCCGGGTGCCGGACCAGCAGACGCATTCCTGCGTCCTGAGCGACATCCAGGGCATTGCCGAAGGAGTTTCCGGAGAACTCGACCAAATTGATGTTGAACCCGGCTTCAGCCATGTCCCTCATCACGTTCGGGCGGATGAGGTCGCCGCTGGGTCCGATCCAGGCGACGATGGGAATCGTTGAATCATCATCGAGAATATAGGGTCGTTTCGACATGTGTGGCACCTTTGATGGAAGTTGGCTTTGCCGACCATGGATGGAATGCTGAAGGAATCAGATCGGATTGTCAAGGAGGTGAATGGGGACGGTGAATGGGGACGAGGTGAATGGGTCTGTGTTCCGAGGTAGGGCCGTCTCGCCGAGACGGCCGGAGCTGGCGTAAAGGGAGGCGGAGACGGCGCGCCCTCGGCCCTTCAACTCCGCTAGGGGTTGGCGGGGTCAGCACCGGGATCATGGCGTCGATCCAGTCGTCCGGCCTATTCAGAACGTAATCGGCGATGCGCGGATGGAATCGAACCATTCCCGTCCCCAGGGGGTCGGTGGGCTGGCCGGGAAGGAATCCCTCGCCGCGGGTGATGCGGTTCACCCAGTCTTGCGCGTGATGTCGCGGGGGCTGGGTCATGAGGCCGGAATCTCCCTCCAGGAATTGGGCGGCAGGATGCCGTGGGTGGGTGTTTCCTGGGGGGATTCGGAAATATTGGCAACGATTTGGGTGCCGTCGGCAAAGGTGGTGGACTGGACGGCGTAATCTTCGGTCAGCGCTTCGAAGGCCTTTAATTCGAGTCGGCCAATGCGCTGGTGGAGGCGGGCGACGGGGAGAGCGGCGGCGAGGGCGCGCTGGACTTCGGCATCGTCCAGGCTGATTTCGAAGGAGAAGGATTTGTGGGTGACGATATCGACCCAGCCGTATTGCCGGCCGAAGGGGAAGACGAGGGGGGCGACGCCGTAGAGGGCATCGAGCGCCGCCTTTTTCTCGGGGAGCCCGGCGCCCATTTGGAGACGGCTTTCAGTCGTCAATTTTCCGAAACCGGGGTTGTCGTTATACGTGTGCAATTCCCAGTGATTGTGCAGGGTGGAATCGTGGAAGACCAGATCGGTCAGCGGCACGACGAGGACGGGTTCCTCCGCGCCCCAGGTGGGCAGATACTTGTTGGATCCGATATCGTAAAATTGGGTCAGGTATTCATTGAAGCCTTCACTGGAGACGATGCGGTTGCCATTGATGTCCGGGCCCAGCAATTCACCGACGAAGGGATCGTCGTCGCGGGCGGTGAGCGGGGCGTGATGGTGGAGAGCGTGAGCCGTATTGAAGCAGGCTTCGCCACCGCGCACGGAATTGACATCGTAATGGATCCAATCCATGGCGCGCATGCGGCCGGTGTACTGGGAGCGGGCGAATTCCGATTGGTAGGGCGTGCAGGTTTTATACCAGATATTTTGATCGATCTGCCAATGGGAAACAAACGCCCCCTGCGCATCGGTCCGGAATGTTCCGCGGCTGTCATCCGCGCCGGTATCCATCGATTCGTAGGTCCAGGCCCAGGGACTGACCAGGCCACCGCAGGCGCGGATGGCCTCGATTTCGGCATCGGAGAGATCGATGGGTTGATCGCCGCCCATCAGGAAGTTGAGGTTGGTTGCCATGAAACGGACGGGGTAATAAAGGACCGAATCGAAACCGGTGGCTTTCAAGCGGCGCGCCGAGGCGACATAGTCGGTGGATCGGCCCTGGTTATAGCCGATGAAGGCGATCAGGGAACCAAAGAGTTTCTCGAGGATGGGCTTACGGGCGATTTTTTCGGCCCAGGTGGTGAAATCGCCGCGTTCGATCAGGCGCTGGCGATGGCGTTTGGCGATGGCGGTGATCGAGGGATCGGTCACGTAAATCCGGGCAGTCCGCGGGTACCAGCCTTCGACGGCACCGGGAATCATTTCATAAAAAGCGCGGATGCCGGCGTCGCGCTTCTGCCAGACAAACCAGCAATCCTTGGGGGTTTCCTGGGTGATCAGCAGGCCGCCGCGGTCGGTGAGGATTCCGTTCAGAGCCAGCATGGTTTTGGTATCGCGCCTCAGGAAGGAGTCGCCCTTGTTACGAAGGAGCAGGCCCTGATTGAGGGGGATCAGCAGTTCCGCGTTACCCTGATCGGGAATGAAATGGCCGGGATGGGCAACGCGGCCGACGGCGGTGGACTTGACCAGCGTCTGTGCTTCAACGCAATCGGGCAGGAGTCGGAAGGTGCGTTCGATGACGCCGCCCGGAACGGGGGAGGTGATCCGGAGCGTATCGGGGGCGGGTTGGTCCACGGCGCCCGGTTCGAAAGGCGTAAATTCGACATCCGTCTGCCAGTCGCCGAGCGGTTCGGTTTTATATCCCGAGGTATGTGGATCCAGGGTCCACACCAGGTGCCGACGGCGGTCTTCGATGGTGAGGGTCGTTCCGTTGGGGGAGAGGGTGAGTGCGACGCTGGGGTTGGACAATTGGGGCATGGTATTTACTTTCGGGGGGTGGGTTTACAAACACGGTCCGCCACCAGGCGGAGGGTATCGCGAAGAAAATCGAGCTGGGTAGCGACCAATTCGGCGGCATCGGCGGGGATGAGCGTTTGGGCGTAAAGGGCGTGGAGATGGGGTGCGAGGGAGAGCAGGTCCTGTTCGGCCGTGCGGACATCGGCGGCGATTCGTTCGGCGAAGGCGGGGGGGACGCGGTTCCACACGGGGTAGAGATATTCCATTTCGAGCAGGGCGAATTGCGCTTTGAATCGGAGTGCCTGGATTTCGACCATCTGGGCGAGCAGTTCAATGAATTCCCGGTGCCGTTGAACGAGCGGCAGAAGCGCGGCGCACCCGGCGCGAATCTGGGGGAGATAATCGCTCATCACATGGTCGGCCTTCGCACTGGTGCGCTCGAAAAGGAAGAGCAGGTTGCCCAGAGATTCATCGGGCAGGCCCAGAAATTGGAAGGCGAAACGGGCGTCGAAATCGCGGAGTTCATAGCGACCGAGGGGCGACCAACCGGCATCACCGAGGGTGGCGATGCCGTAGGCATCGAGGTCGGGATGGGCATTGGGTGAGGTCAGACTGTGGCCGCGCGACCAACTGGAGCCGATGAGGATTGGGGCATTGGGATGGCGGCGGCAGGCTTCGGCCCCGGTCAGGGTATTGAGTTGGCTGGTGATGAATTTGGGGATGATACAGCCGTGGGCCGAGACGCGGATACCGCTGACGACCCCGGTTTGAAAGCCCTGCCGGGCAAAGAGCGCCAACCCGGTGTGGGACCGGACCTCGCGGGGGAACCCAGGGGTATTGGACAGTTCCCGGACCAAAGAGAGTTCGGCTTCCGATAAATCCTCGATACATCGCCCTCCCCTGAAGTGGAGAGGAGGCAGGGCGTTGATTTCCCCTTCGGGCCGTTCGAGCCACTGACGGCTCAGGCTTCCGCGGGCGAAGGTATCCAGGCGTTGGGTGGTTGGACCGGATACCTCATAGCCGCCGTTCACAATGAAGGTCACTTCCCGATTGAGCGATTGCGCGAGAGGGGTGAGGAGATGGGGTCCAATCATACTTCCCCAAGCCATGGGGCGCAGGCCGCGGGCGGAGACATGCCGGGTGACGCGGTTCAGCCAGTCGACATAGAGCGCAATCGGGGGCCGCTCCCCGCGGGCGAGCTGGCAACGGGGGCACGTGCCGACGAGGAAAGTTTCATCAAGGCCGCAATGGATGAAAGGGGCCTGAGGATGGAGGTCGATGATCTCATCGAGAAAATCGCGGATGAGCGGCCAGGAATCCGGGTGGGAGGAACAGGCTTCCGAGGGATCTCCGGGGTATTCTTCCAGGTGGCGGTAAGCGGGTTTACGGAGGACATATTGGAGATGCCCGAGGGTTTGAATCAGGGGGATGACGGCGATGCCATAGTCGGCGGCCCGGGCGACCCAGGCCCGGACCTGATCCGGGGAGAGGGCTTCGGGGATGGCGATATCGGGATGGCGATCGAGTCGAAGATAGTCCTCGTATTCCACCAGGACGGCATTGATTTTAAATTCAGCGAGGAGGGGCAGGAGGGCATAGAGCGAGGCGAGGGATCGCCGGGTTCCCTTGAGGTCGAGATGATAAACCCGCCAATCGAGGGTGGGTCGATCCGCGATGCGCAGGCCGGGCAATTCCCGCGGGAACTGGCGGATAATTTGCTTGAAGGTTTGCCAGGCGTGGACGAGTCCCGGATAGGCCTGGGCGGAGGCGGCGACGCCCTCCGGGGTGATTTCCAGCGCGTAGGCTTCGGGGTGGACCGGTAAAGGGGAGGCCGGGGCCGCCGGCGTTTCCAGAGTAAAAGAAAAAGGTGCCAGCTCCGGAGCCGAAACGGTTTGCAGGGGGTGGCCGGTTTCGCGGGCCCATTCTTCAGCCACCAGGGCGGGCAGGTTGCCGGCATCGGTGCTGAAGCGCAGGGTTGGGTGAAGGGGAAGCGCCCAGACGGTGCCGGACGCTTCGACGTGTTGGGAGCGGGGGAGTAGGCGCAGGGAAATCATGAGGCTATTTAACCTGCTTTAGTGTGGATATACAATTTTTTTCAATCAGCAGTCCCATCGCCTGAGGGATTTTTCGTCAAAAAATATTATTCAGTTGTATTGGCTGGCCGGGCGTGATTTAATACCCCGTTTTTTTTATGAATAAGGCCATCATCATTACCGCATTAGTGGCGGGTCCCGTCCTCTGGGGGGGGCTGGCCGGTCTCAGCAAATCTGCCTCGGTGCGGAAAGCCACGGTCATTTTGGGGGCCTTTTTCACCTTTATTGCCGGGCTTTGGGCGATGAAGGGCGGCCGTTTTTCGTTTTCGCCGGGACCGGGGGCGGCAGGACTCTCCTTCGTGCTGGAGGTGGCGACGGTTCTGGCGATTTTGGGCGTGGCCTTTCGGATTCGCTCCCGGCCGATTTTTTACATGGCGGTGGCCCAACTGGCCCTTGCGGTTGCCGCGCATTTGATCGGGACGGGAACCGGAGAAATTCTTGAGCCGGCTTTTATTCTGGATTCATTGGCGATGGTTTTGGTTCTGGTGATTTCCCTGGTAGGTCCGATCATCATTTTGTTTGCGATCGGCTATATGGAGCAGCATGCCCACCACGCCCCGCCGACAGCGGCGGGAGAACGCCGGTTTTTCTTGATCATGCTGGCGTTTTTGGGCGCGATGAACGGCTTGGTTCTGGCCAACGGTCTCAACTGGCTGGCCGCGTTCTGGGAGATCACCACGTTATGTTCTTTCTTCCTGATCGGATATGACGGGACGGTCGAGTCGCAGAAAAATGCGCGGCGGGCCTTGCTGATCAATACCTTCGGCGGATTGGCCCTGACCTTTGGATCCTTCTGGTGTGTCACGCAGGGGACCGACACGTTGACTGGATTGAAAGCGGCCCAATTAATGGTGCCGATGGCGTTTTTATGCCTGGCGGCGTTGACCAAATCCGCACAAGTTCCGTTCCAGAGCTGGTTGCTCGGGGCGATGGTGGCCCCGACGCCGATTTCGGCTTTACTGCATTCCGCCACGATGGTCAAGGCTGGATCTTACCTGGTGTTACGGTTGGCGCCAGCTTTTCGGGGCACGGACTTGATGTTCATGCTGGCCTTGACGGGGGCTTTTACGTTTGCATCGGCCTCCTTCCTGGCCATTGTGCAAAGCAACGCCAAAAAGGTATTGGCGTATTCGACGATATCCAACCTGGGTTTGATCGTGGCCTGTGCCGGGATCGATTCTCCGTTGGCCTATGCGGCGGCCATCATGATTCTTATTTATCATGCGGTTTCCAAGGGGCTTTTGTTCCTCTGTGTGGGAACCATTGAGCAATCGATCGGCAGTCGGGATATTGAAGATATGGGGGGGATCATGTACAAGATGCCCTTTACCACGGTGGTGGCCCTGGTGGGGATGGTCTCCATGCTGTTGCCGCCCTTCGGGATGTTGTTAAGCAAGTGGATGGCGATCGAGGCCTCGATCAATCTGCCCGTCATCATGTTCCTGATTGTGATCGGCAGTGCGTTTACGGTGTTGTTTTGGGCCAAGTGGCTGGGACGCATTCAAACCGTTTCCTTCCATCCCCGGTACACCCTTGAGCCGATGTCGCCCTTCATGCGTTCGACCCTGTTTCTGCTGGGGATCGGCGTCGTGGTGTTGGGATTCGGGTCGGTTCTGTTGTATCGGGATATACTGCGCCCGATGGTGACCGGGGTGTATCAACGGATTCAAGTCGACGCCTCGGAATGGTCGTTATTCCGGGCGGACAGCGAATTTGCTTTTTGGCCCTTTATCGTGATTCCGGGATTTTTTTTGATCGTGTCGATCATCGCTTCCACGCGGATTCGACGGGAACAGGTTCGCTTGCCGTATCTGGCCGGTGAAAATGTCGCAATGAAGGACTGGTCGGTGGATGGCAGTGTGTTGTCTTATAATTTCCGGAGCTTCAAGGATCAATTCGAGCCGGCCTGGTCGGGTTCGCAGTACATGCGATCGACGGTCAATGAGGCCAAGATCGTCCCCTGGCTGAACTTGGTGGCCTTTCTGCTCATCCTGGCGATGTTTGGCAAGATACACCTTCTTTAACGAGGCCGTTTCATGGTTGATGTGCCCCAATGGTTGATCATCATTTTGGCGTTGGTCTATGCGCCGATTATCGGTTTGTTCCTGATGGGATTGGAGCGAAAGCTCAGCGCCCGGGTTCAGGGACGAATCGGTCCCCCCTTGTTCCAGCCCTTCTATGATCTGATGAAATTGTTCAGCAAGGAAGCGTTGGTCTTGAATCGGATCCAGATTCTGTATGCCTTTCTGCATCTGGCCTTTATGATGGTGACCGTGGTATTGCTGGTGTTGGGACAGGATTTGCTGTTGGTTTTATTTGCGCATGCCTTTTCGACGATCTGCCTGATCCTGGGGGGGATGAGCGTGCGGTCGCCGTACAGCCGGATCGGCAGTCATCGCAAGATCATGCAAATGGTGGCCTATGAGCCCATCCTGATCTTGATGGTCATCGGGGTTTATCTCCATCAGGGCAGTTTTATGGGCCGGGATATTCTCCTGCTGGATCGACCGATGTTGTTTTCCCTGCCGTTGATCTTTGTGTCGTTTCTGGTGGCGGCGATGATCAAGCTGGATAAATCCCCGTTTGATGTGGCGACCTCGCATCATGCCCACCAGGAAATCGTGAAGGGCATCACGATCGAATATTCGGGGCCGTTTTTGGGGGTGATCGAGTTGACCTTTGCATATGAAGTCTGCGTTGTTTTCGGAGTGCTGATGTCGTTCTGGTCCACCCATTTAGGGTTGGGGTTGGGGTTGGCTCTGATCGGGTATGGGGCCATGATTCTGGCGGATAACCTGACGGCCCGGTTGACGACCCATTGGATGGTGCGTTACATGTGGTCCATCCCGCTGGTACTGGCCGTGAGCAACCTGATTTGGATTTACAAATAATATGAAAGCACTCGCCCGGTCTCCCTGGATTTGCCATTACAACTGCAACAGTTGTAATGGGTGTGATATTGAACTGCTGGCCTGCCTGACGCCCTTGTATGATGTCGAGCGATTTGGCGTGATCAACGTGGGGAATCCCAAGCATGCCGATATTCTGGTGGTCACAGGATCCGTGAACCACCGTAATGCCCGGGTATTGAAGAACGTCTACGATCAGGTTCCGAAGCCCAACGTGGTGGTGGCGCTGGGGGTTTGCACCTCCAGCGGGGGAATTTTTGCCGGGTGTTACAATATTTTAGGCGGGATCGACAAGGTGATTCCCGTTGATCTTTATGTCGTGGGATGTCCCCCCAAACCCGAGGCGATGATCGACGGATTTGCGAAGGCGATCGGATTATTGGATGCCAAGGCCCGGGGATTGACCCCGCCGTTGGCGGAAAAACCCCGGATTTGTATGCGGCCAACCCTCGTTCCTCCCGGGGTTGAGGGGGCGGGTCCGGTTTCATTGGAGAACACCTGAATGAGTTTGGAATTGGATAATTGTGCGCCGGTGACCGCCGACCACCTGCTCGAGCAGGTGGCGGCGCGAAAACCCATGGGGTACCGGTTTGTGACGATCACCTGCGTCGATGTCGGCGGCGCCTTCGAATTGATTTATCATTTCGACAAGGATTACACCCTGCGCAATCTGCGGCTGAGGATTGAGGAGGGTCAAGGGGTGCCCAGTATTTCGTCCATTTATTTTGCCGCCGCCCTGGTGGAAAACGAGATCAAGGATTTGTTCGGACTATCCTTTACCGGTTTGGCGCTCGATTACGAGGGCCGGTTTCTGCTTTCGGAAGGCGCCCCAACGGCTCCGATGCGCAAGAGCCCGATTCCGGGCGCGACCCCTCCTGAACGGAAAGAGATCGTATGGCCCAAAAAACAGTAATTCCGTTTGGTCCTCAGCACCCCGTCCTGCCGGAGCCGATTCAACTCCGGTTGGTTTTGGAGGACGAAATCGTCGTCGATGCCATCCCCATCATCGGGTATATCCATCGCGGTCTGGAGAAACTCATCGAGCAGAAGGATTTCCAGCAAAATCCCTTTCTCCTGGAACGGATCTGCGGGATTTGCAGTTTCATTCATTCCCTGAATTATTGTCAGGGAATCGAGAAACTGATGGGCTTGGAAGTTTCGCCCCGGTCCCAATATTTGCGCGTGTTCTGGAGCGAGTTGAACCGGTTGCACAGCCATCTGCTCTGGGTCGGCTTGCTGGCCGATTCCTTTGGGTTTGAAAATCTTTTCATGTGGGCCTGGCGGGCTCGCGAAAAGGTTCAAGACCTGGCCGAATTCACCTCCGGTGGGCGCGTGATGTATGGCACCTGTTCAGTCGGGGGGGTGCGCCGGGACCTGACGCCCGAACAGTGCCGGCAGGTGCTGTCCGAAATGGATCATTTGAAGGACCAGTTGGACAAATTGGTTCCCGCCATATTAAACGATTACACGGTTCAGCAACGGTTGGTGGGGGTGGGGACCATCAGCCGGGAGGTTGCGTATGAACGCGGAAGCGTGGGCCCGGTTGCCCGGGCCACCGGCATTCGGTTTGATCATCGCACCACGGGGTATGCCGCTTATGGGGATTTGCAGTTCGAACCGATTGTGGAAACCGCCGGCGATTGCTATGCCCGGACCCAGGTTCGCATGCGCGAACTCTACCAGTCGATCGATCTGATCAAGCAGGTTTTCAGCAAACTTCCCGAGGGGCCGATCCAAGTGCCGGTAAAGGGAAATCCGGACGGGGAAACGGTGACCCGCGTTGAACAACCCCGGGGGGAAGTGCTTTACTATTTCAAGGCGAATGGGACCAAGAACCTGGATCGGTTGCGGGTGCGGACGCCGACGTTTGCCAATGCCGCCGCCTTGTTGGCGATGTTGCCGGGGTGTGAGCTGGCCGATGTGCCGGTGATCGTCCTGTCGATCGACCCCTGTATCAGTTGTACGGAGAGATGAGCGATTGTGAAATCCCTGCGTTATGTTTTTGAGAATTTATTCGGTCGGCCGCCGACCCGGCGTTATCCGTTTGAGAAGCGGGCGCCCATTTCCGGGAGTCGCGGCCACCTGGTGAACGATCCCGACCAGTGTGTCTATTGCACGCTATGCGCCAAGCGATGCCCGGCCCAAGCGCTGGTGGTTACCCGGAAGCCGGACTCCTGGACTCTGGATCCTTACCGGTGTATTGTTTGCGGCTACTGCGTTGAAGTCTGTCCCAAGAAATCCCTTTCGATGAATGCCGATCATCAACGGGCGTCCCCGGAAGCTTGATTCCGGCGGTTGATGTGCGGAACAATATCTGAAAGCGCGCGCTCCCATCCTTTGCCCGTCTGACTCGGACCGATTTAATTCGTGGCCGAGATCCGGTAGAAGAAGGCGTTGCGATTGGTGGGCACCACCAGCCAGAGGGTGTTGGTTCCCTCCGTGCGATTGACTCGTCCCGTGGGCCACCAGGCGCCGGTCTGCAGATTGGTGGAATAATAGACCGCATACGGATTGGTGGGGCCGACGGTTCCGCCCAGCCATTGGATGTAATTCGAGCCGCCGAGCCGGCCCTGGCGGACGATCCGGAAGACCGAAACGGGGTTGGTCGGAATGGTTCCGGCCCAATATTCATCCCGGGTCAGCATGAAGTCCAGATCGTCATCGTCGACTTCGACCTCATCGTAATCGGCATAGTATCCATAATAGGAGAGCCACCAAACGGGAGTGCCCTGGGTGGCGATATAGGGGCGGATCAAGGCTTGCACGAAGTTGGTTCGATAACCCTGAGCATTGAGATAGGTGAAATCGAAGAAACGGGTGCCGAAATCGCCCGGAGCGGCCACGCCATTGGTCAGGAACCCGGCCACATAAAAGTAGTTCGAGGAGGTGACGCTGAAATTGGTGGAGGATCCCTTCAGGATCATGAAATTGGTGCCGGGCGTAATCTGGCCGAACGGTTCGACCTGGGGGACGATCTCGATCAGGGCGGAATAGAAGTTGGTCGGAACGGTTCCATCGAGATATTCCTGCCAGGTGCGCCGACCATCGTCATCGACGTCGTTGGTTTCGGCCTGGTTGAAATTATTGGTGAACCCGAACGAGTGGAGCCAATAGAGGGGGGTTCCCAAGGCGGCGGTATAGGGGGCGATGACGCCCCGGACGACGCCGGTGCGGTCGACATAAATGGGACCGAAGTTGAAGAGATAGGAATTGGATCCGAACGAGCCCCCGATGGAGACGGCATTGGTGGTGACATTGGTGACATAGAAATAGGTGTCGGCGGAGACGAGGAAGCTGGTGGAGGCGCCTTTATAGGCCCAGATATTGGTGTTCGGCGCGATTTGTCCATGGAGATCGACCTGGGGGACGAGGAGGACGACGGCCGAGTTGAAGTTGGTCGGGTTGGTGCCGTCGATATATTCCTGCCAGGTGACCCGCCCATCGTTGTCGGCGTCGCCATCGTCCGCGGCCTGCAGGTTGCCGGAGAAGCCGAAAGACGCCAGCCAGGAGAAGGG
Organism: uncultured Verrucomicrobiota bacterium; assembly: GCA_964497135.1. Taxonomy (GTDB): domain Bacteria; phylum Verrucomicrobiota; class Kiritimatiellia; order CAIKKV01; family CAIJXV01; genus CAIJXV01. The sequence continues at coordinate 11,761 of CAZCDO010000019.1, read as the reverse complement.
GGTGCCGTTGGAACTGACGGCGTTGGTGAAGATCGCCACCACGGAGCCGACCCGGTCGGCCTGGATATTGGTGTAGCTGAAGGAGTAATAATCCCGTCCAACGAGGTATTCCGCGATCGGGGCGTCATTGGTTTTGATGGCATAAATGGAAGCAAAGGCATTGGCTTGGACGATGAAATTGGTCGTGATGCCCTTGGCGATCCAGAGGTATCCGGACGGCGAGATCGAACCGTCCCCTTCGACGCTGACGTTCATTTCGATATAGGCGGAGTAGTAATTGGTGGGAATGGTGCCCTCGCGATATTCTTCCCAGGTCAAGCGACCGTCATTATCGGCGTCATTGGTTTCGGCGGCGTCGAAGTTATTGGTCCAGCCATAGGCCGCCAGCCAGGCCAGGGGGGTGCCCAGGGTGGCGAGGGCCGGTCCGGCGACGGACTGGACCGTGGTGGTGCGATCACCCTCGATATTGGAATAGACGAAGGTGTATTGGCTGACGAGCGGAATGGCGTAGGCGAGCGAAGCGCCATTGGTCAGGACATCGGCCACGATCCAGTAATTCGAGGCAGTAATGGTCAGGTTGGTGGTACTGCCTTTGTAAACCCAGAAATTGGTGGACGGGGAGATGGCGGTATTGACCCCGGCGGTCGGCGCGAGGATAATCCGGGCGGAATGGAAATTCGTCGGAACGGTTCCTTCCCTGTATTCCTGCCAGGTGAGTCGACCATCGTTATCCTGATCGTTGGTTTCGGCGACCGTGAAATTGGGGCCGAACCCATACGACGCCAGCCACTCATAAGGGGTGTTGCTGGGGGCCAGGCGCGGGAGGATGACGCCTTTGATGGTCGCGGGGGCGATGATATTGCTGAAGACGAAATTAATGGTGTTGGAGAAGCCGGAAATCGAGCCGATCGAAGCGCCATTGGTCAGGACATCCTCCACATACCAATAATTCGAGGCGGTGATTACAAAGTTGGTTTGGGCGTTATTGGTCACCAGGATGGGAATGGAGGGGACGATTTGGCCGCGATGCGCGTTGGTGGCGATGGACGGGGTGATCATCATCCGGGTGCCGCCGCCGAGGATATCCTGGCCGTTATTCCGGTCGCCGGGGGACCAATTGCCGGAGATATCCGCCGTCCAGCCGAATTCGGTGTAATTGGTTGCCGTCCCGGTTAACTGGAGGGGGCCATTCCAGGGGATCCAGTCATCCGTCACGTTGATATTTGCAAAACCGTACGGGGCCAGTAAACCGGCCTGATTTCCGTAGGCGATCGCGTATTCCAAGGCCCCCATGCTTCGATAGAGACGGATGCCACCGGACTCGTCGAGTAGATTGGTCAAGGTCATATTGCGCCCGATCACATTGGTCGTGCCCAAGGTGAAGAACCCATACCCCTCATAGGTGCTGGGCAGGATGGAGTTGGCGGGAAGGACATAGCGGCCCTTCAGATTGTTGCCGACATCGACAATTTCCACCGTCCAATATTGGATGTCGACCCCGGCGGGGCCGGCCAATTCGATGTATTGATATTGGAATCCCTGTGTATCCTCGAGGTAATAGCTCCAATCGATGATGTTGAGCTCATTGATCCAAACCCGACCGGGCTCGCAAACGTAGGAGATGTAATAGGGGACATTGGTGCCATAGAACATGGGGTCGTACCAGTCGGGCTCGGTGAATATTTTATGAATTTTCGGGCTGACCAGGTCGGCATAATAGCCATCAAAAGAAGCGGCGATGTAATATTTGACGAAGGTATCGGCCGGCTGGGCGGGGATCGGGTTGACGGTTTGGAAGCGATACCAAGGGACCTCGGGATTGCTGTCGATGCAGGACATGGGCGAGGAGAACTCGTTGCTCCATTGCGGTCCTTCATAAACGGGATCCAGGGCGTACCGGGTGACGAGTTGGATATTGGAGGGGGAGAGGAAGAATTCGCTGATGTCGACGACGACATGGGTGGCATTCGAATTGATGGGGACCAGCGGATTCAAGGTCAGATTGCTGATCGTCAAGTCGGAGGAGAGGGCGGCGGCCACCATGACCTCGTCGAGGCAGACACGACTGCCGGGGGTTTGGTTGACGATGCGCACATAACGGCTGGTTATATCGTACAGGCCCAGCACATAGGAGCTGTAATTGGAAGAATTGACGATATTGGAAAGAGTGGCCAGAGAGGACCATTCATAGGCATTTCCGCCGCCGGTCACTGATTTCTGAATCTGGATGGTGGCTGGAGCGGGGGCGGGGGTGGTGTTCCAGTTGCGGAAGCGGAAATTGATTTCCCCGATGCCCTCCGGCAGGTCCACGGTGCGGAGATAGGGGTTCTGTGTGGGAATATCGTTCTGGCCGACCTCGGAGGTTGCGTTGCTGTTCAGGTACATCGATCGGTTCAGATAAAGCCGGCCCGAAGTATCGGATTCGTCGATTTTAGCGTTATTAGCCCGCCAAATATTCGTGGCCGAAGAGACCGGGATGGCGTTCAGATCATCGACCAATAGAATGCCGCCGCGCGGCGAGGTGTTCACCAGTCGCATTTTGGCGTACAGCGTGAGGGGGTTGACATTGGTCGCGAAAGAGACCGGGGCCCAACTGAGGGGGTTTTGATTGGACACGGAGAGCAACGGGATCCAATTGGCCGTATCGATATTTTCATTTTGCTGGAAATCGATGCGGAAGGAGACGGGGTTGGTGGTTTTTCCGCGGTACCAGAACTCGAAGAAGCTGATGCCGGGCAGAGTGGGGGTGCGAACCCACATTTCGCCCAAGGCGCGGGTGGCATCGAATTCGGCGCAAACCCCATTCGTTTGCGGGGCGATGAGTCGGGCATTCGTGGGGGTCAACCAGACCCCCGACATCGTCCAGCCATTGGTGGCAAGGTCGGACGCATACCATTCGGAGGCTTGCACATTATCGATCATGAGCGACGACGTGTCGACCGCCTGGGCGATAATGACGTGATAGCTCCCATTGGTGTTAATGGGCACGACGGCATTGGTCCAGATCGCGGTGCGGTTGGTCTTGATTCCCTCGTAATTGGTGGTGACGGTATAATTGGTCAAATCGTAATAATTGGTCGTGTAACTCCAATTGGTCACGAAGGACATCGTGCCGGTGGCGGTGGCGGAAAAGAAGATATTGGTTAGCCAGTTGTTCGGGAAGCGATAGTCCTGATTGGTGGGGCAGAGATAGAGGGCTACGCCCACCGGATTGCTGGCGGAGGCGACCCGGTAATCGAACTTGACGGTGCCAACGCCGCGGAGGGGGTTGTAGAGCATGTCTCGAACGACAAATCCGCGGCCGAGGAAATTGGTGGTCTGGACGCATTTGGTACTGCCGACAGGTCCGCCCGAGATGGTTTTGGCACTCAAGATTCCCCAAAACGCTTCCGTACCATTGCTCCCGGTGGCACCCCAGAATTCGTTGGTGAACGTGGGCAAGAGGGCCCACGTTTCAAATCGGCTGGAGGACACCCGGTCGGTATTCGTGGGTATGGCGTTAAAATTCTGCACGGCCGGTTGCGTATTGTCGTTGGCGGTGGCGAGATAGTTGGAGGTGGTGCCCCAGCTGTCGAAATTCTGCCAGGCGCAACGCCGGAAGGTATAGGCGCCGGTTTCCTCGTAAAACCGGAACAGGTATTGTCCATCAAAATTGCCTTGAATTTGAATGGGCGCTTCCCCGAGGCGGGCGGTACTGGACAGGGGCGCATTGGTTTTCCACTGATAATCGTCGCCCCAGACATAGGTGGATCCGAGAATATTGGTTCCGTTATAAGGGGCTTCGCCCCGCCAACTGAACTCGAACTGGTTGGTGGGTGGCCAGTTGACGACCCCCTGCCAGATATTGTCGGCGAATTGGATGAGGGACAGGGAATCGCCGTTGAGGGACATACTGAACTGGTCGAAGTCCGATTGGAATTCGCGGACCCAGAAGGCGGCCGGCGCGGCCGCGCCGCCGACGGGATGATAGAGCGGGCTTTGCTTCTCGGAGATGGTATTGGAGATAAAGGCGTAGCCGTTGAAGCTGTTGGAAATATAATAATCGACCCAGACATTGCGGGGGAACTTGAGGGCCGTGTCGGTGCGGAAGGAATTGCCGGAGCGCGTCATGGACACCGGGCCCAGATAGGGCCCGCTATCCCGGATGCGATAATAGAGAAACGATTGCATGCCGATGGCGGGGGAGAACGGGTTGACGGAATAGATATCGCACGAGACATAGACGGCATCGTTACTGGCCGGGTAGCCGGGGTGGACCACGACGTTGGAGATCACGGTTTTGGCGGGATGATAGGTGATCCGGAGGGTGTCCAGGCCGATCCCTTGATTGGATTGATTATCGCCGGCGATTTTGGTGAAGCGGATATAAATCGGGGCCAATTCCAGTACGGCGACATGCGAGGTGGTCCAACCGGCGCCGGGGGAGGTGATTTGTGCGACATTGACCCAGGTGTCCCCATCGTAGGATTTGTCGATATTGAACACATTGTTGCCGGTTGCGGGAGATACCCGGGGCCGATGCAGGACCACAATGCCGCCGACGCCATTGGAGAATAAGGGCGATTGAACCCAGGAATTATAGTCCTGGTCCAGCCAGCAGGCTTTGGTTCCCCCGTCGCCGGCGGGGAAGGGCGGGGTGTTGGTTGAGCCCCGCACGCAGGCCAGACGGGTGGTCCAGCCGTCGAAAAAGTCATTCGTGAAGGCGATGGGATCCGCCTGATCGGGCCAGTCGTTGAAGGTTTGGACCCGCCAGGTGTCGCGATTGGTGTAGACCAGGGGGGTGCCATCGGCGCCATACAAGGGGTAATAGGTGGGGCTGGTCAGCTCACCCATGAAACCGGAATAGCCGCATTCGAAGAAAAACTGCATGACCCCGACGGCGCCCCGGGGAATCGGGTTGCTGGTGGTGTAAACCGCACCGCCGGAAGGGATCATGGGCATCGAGTCCCAGCCGCCACTCGTGCCGGCGCGGTACCAGACCACGGGCGCAAAATTGGTCGCGTCGATGAAAGGATAAATTTCAACCGAAATCGTTACGGTGTTGGTGACATAGGAATCCGACGGCGAATACACAACATTGCTGAACGCCACGCCGGCCGGGGGATCCGAGATGACCACTTCATCCAGGCAAATGGACGCCTTGGGAGGGTTGGTGGCATTCAAGATGCGGACATAATGATGCGCGCGATCGGAGAGGGCCGTGTTGAAGTGGAGGTAATCGAGCGAGAGAATATTGGTGATGGTGGCGACGCGAACCCAGCCGCTGGACAGGGAGATGGCTTTTTCGACATACAGCGTGGACGGCGACAAGCCGTTGGTTTCCCAGTTGCGATACCAGAAGGCGATGGTTCCGATGCCGTTGGTGAGGTATGGGGAGACGAGGGACTGGGTGAGCCCCGTGCTGTTTCCCAGGACCGCCGAACGCCCCCGCAAGGCATGCTCCTGGTCGATCGCGGCCGAATTGGTGGTGGTCCGGCCATTATTCAAACTCCACGAGTTATAGGTGAAGTTGCTGAAGGTTTGATCGGGAAGCGTGGCCCAGCCATCGAAATTCATATAGGTGCATTGTTGAATGCTGTAGGTTTGATTGGTTTCGTTGAAGCGCAGAATGAAGGTTCCGTTTTGAACGCCGGGGAGCGTGATGGGACTGCCATTCGGATCGGCGGTGCCAAAGGCGGGCAGATTGGTGACGGTCTGACTGTTGTCGCCCCAGAAATTGGAGACGCCATCGAAGCCGGCGAATCGGATGGCGGGGTTGGTCAGATTGGCGAGCGGGATCACGGCCTGCCAGATCCAGTCCTCGATGCGGATCAACGAACCGGTAAACGAGCCGGAGGTTTCGACTTGAGCGTAATCGGACGTGAAGGCCGCCTTGCGATAGACGACATTCGAGAAGGGGGCCGTGGCCCCGGCGACGGGATAGTTGGTGGGCGACATGGCCGCGGGACCGGAGAGTTCCACCGTGAAATAGAATTGGAGGGGCGTTCCCGGATTGGATTGAAGGGGCAGGGGGGTGATGGTTTTGTAGCGATTGGTTCCCTGGTGCGCCAGGGTCAGGCTGGAAAAAGCGCCCGAATTCGCGAACCGGTAAAAGGCGGTGGCTTTCACATTATAGGCGGCCGCCAGGGGGATCACATCAATCCAGAGATCGAAATTGGAGTTGACGAGCGGTGGATTCGGAACGAGGGTCAGGTTGGTGATCAGAACGGAGGCCGGAATAATCCGATAATTGGTGGGAATCGAGGGATAGATTTCCGGGCTGAAGGTTTTGCTGAAATATCCGTCGAACGCGCATTGGACGTAATAATCGACCAGGCCGGCACCGCCATTGGGACCAATTCCCGGCGGAATGGGGGGCGAGACAAAGAGGGTTCCGTTGGTCCGGTACATGGTATTGGAGGACCAGAATTGGGTTCCCGATGTGCGATAGAAGAGCGTGGCGTTCAAATTGGAGGCGCCGGCTTTGTTGGTGATGGTGACCGAGATCGTGACGGGATTGGTGGCGGAGGGATCGGTTGGCGAGGAGGTCAGATTGGAGAATCGGACCCCGGCCGGCGGCTCCGTGACGGTGATTTCATCTACGCAAAGTCGGGGCGGCAGGTTACTACTGATCAGCCGGACATAGAACGAATCGCGATCCGAATGGGCCAGATAATAGAAGAGATAGTCGAAGGAGAGGATGTTGGTGATTTGCCCGATCTGGGTCCAGGGTCCGTTGGGATTGGCGGCTTTTTGGATGAGCAGGGTGCCGGGGGTCACGCTGTTGGATTCCCAATTGCGATACCAAAAACTGATTTCGCCGACGCCCTCCGCCAGGTAGGGTGAGCGGATATAGGGTTGCACGCCGGTTTCGTTCATGATCCCGGATTTGCCGCGAAACACCCGCGGCACATCATCCGCAGAGGCAATCGTTGTGCGGCTATTGCCGATCACCCACAGGTCGGCATTGGTGTAGGTCGCGTAGCCTGACGGGGTGGACCAATAATCGAAATTGAGATATTGGCATTTGACGACGGAATAAACCCGGCTGGTTTCGTCGAACCGGAACCGGTAGTAACCGGTGAGCACGCCGGAGATCTGGATGGCATTGCCGTTCAAATTGGTGGCGTCGCCGAAGAGGGGCAGATTGGTGACCGTCGGCGAGGAATCGCCCCACACATTGGAGGATCCGTCATACCCGATAAAACGGAAGGAGGGGTTGGAAAGGTTGCTGACGGAGGCGATGCCTTGCCAAAGATAATTGGAGACGGCCAGGAGATTGGTGGAAAAAGATCCGCTCAGGGTGAGGTTGGTATATAGGGTCACCAGAGGCGCGGCCCGAAGCCAGGCGGTGATGGGGAACCCGTCCGCGGGGTATTTATTGACGAGCGAGGGGGCGCCGGGACCCAGGAAAAGGATTTCGATGTAATATTGAAGCGGAGTTCCGGGATAGTCGAAGGCGGGGATGGATCCGGTAAAGTGACCGCTGTCATCGGTCATCGGGGTTTGGCTGTATCCGCCTCCACCGGGACTGTCGGTTCCAAATCGGTAATACAAATTGGCGGTGACATTTGATCCGGCGGCGAGCGGGGTGATGTCCGCCTCCACCTGGGTATTGGTCAAGGTTAGCGGGGGATCGGGAGTCAAGGTCAGGTTTTCCACCAGCGTGGTGGCGGTCTGGATGGTATAGAAGGCCGGGGTATTACTGCCATCGGTGGGAAAATCCACCGGACTGGTCACTGAACTCTGGTCGCCGGTGAAAGAACACCGGATATAATACTGGACATTTCCCGCCCGGTAATTGGGGCCGATCCCTGCGGGGATGGGAGAGACCGTTGTATAGGTGACGCCGGAGAAGTTGGACATGACAATCGAGGCATACGAGCCCGCCCCCGCCGGTCGGTAGTACAGGGTGGCCCGGATGTCGGAGGCCCCCGAGAAGGGTTGGAGGTCCAGAGACACGGTGACGGGGTTGGTGGCGGTCGGGGAAGAGGGCGAAACAGTCAGGTTACTGCCGACCACACCGGAAAAATAGGGATCGTGGATCCGGATTTCATCCAACGCGACAAACCCGTTGGACGAGGTGTTCTGAATGCGAATATAGCGGTTGTTGCGGTCTTCCACGGTGAAAGCGGCTCGCCCATAATCCACCGCGGCGATAGTGAGGAGGTTGGTCATGGTGAACCAATCGGCGTCCTCGGACGAGCCGGTTACGGACTTTTGAACGCGCAGGGCAGTGAGGGGCAGGCCATTGGTCTGATAGTTGCGGTAGGCGAAGACCACCTCGCCGATTCCGTCCTGCAGGAAGGCCGATCGCACGCTGTTGCCGGGTCCCAGGAGCAGGCTGTTATTGCGCAAGATCCGGGTGGGGTCGGTGATGATCGTCCCGTTCGTGGACACCCAATCCGCCCGGCTGGTCGTGGTATAATTCCAGGCGTCAAAATTTTCCCAATACCCATGATTGATGATGTAAGCGCGATTGGTTTCATTGAAAGTCAGGACGAATTGACCGGAATTGGTGCCGGACAGAATCACGTTGGTCCCTCCGATTTCCGCTGTGCCGTCCAGCCGGAACGCGGAATCGGTCTGATTGGTTTCGCCCCAGATGTTGGTGATGGCGGGATTGGTACGGGAGACGCCCCGCCAGCGAATGCCGACGTTGGTGAGGGTCGCGGCGGATTCCAGAAACGCCTCCCAGGTGTAATTGCTGACCAGGATCATATTCGTCGAGAGGGCACCGAAGACCACCATCGAGGTGGGGTTGTAGTCGGACACCGGGTAATCCTTGATGACAAAGGACATCGGGGCCGAGGTGCCCGCCGTGGGATAACTGGTGGGGCTCATGGCATCCGGTCCCTGGAAATACGCCGTGACGGCATATTGAATCAGGGTGCCGGGCAATTGGCCGGGAATGACATTGGTGGTGATCCAGGAGTTGGGTCCGTTGCTGGCCATGCCGAGCGCGGTCCAGGGGCCGCCCCCGCCGATGCGATAAAAATTGGTGGCCGTGAGATTGGAGATGATGCCGAGCGTAGGAATGCGGGCGGCCATCTGAAAGGCGCCATTGGAATAGGCCGGGGAGGGAACCAACGCGACATTGGTGATGACCACCCGGGTGGGGGGATAATGGATGACGATCATATCGAGCCCTTCGGCCTGATCCGAACCAAGGTCTTCGTCGATTTTGAGGAAGCGCAGGAAGGTGGGCTCGTAAACATTCAGCACGATGTAGTTGGTGCCCCAGGTTCCGGCCAGATAATCGGCGAAGGTTAGGTTCGTCACCGTGAGCCAATCGTTGGTGCCATCGGGCGAAATCTGAAAGGCAACGGTGTTAAATCCGGGGTTTTGGTTTCTGTTGCGTTGAACCAGTTGAATGGTGCCGACGCCATTGGTCATGAAGGGCGGCTGAATCCAGCTATTGGTGGTGGCGAATAAGGTGTTCAACCAGCAGGTGTTGATGTTGATTTTGGGGGCTGGAAAATACGGATCCGTCGATCCCGCGCCGATCCGGACGGAACTGCCGACCCACCCCGCTCGATTGGTGTCGACAAACTGGGTTGTCTTAACTCCCGAAGCCACCCAAGCCGAGCCAAAGCTGTTCGACACGGCAACCACCGCCGAAGCGGTCTGAATCGACATCACACCGCACAGGATAAAGAGTCCCAAGCGGAAACGGGCACGGTTTAAATTCATCTGGTATTCCCTCCGATTTAGAGTATATTAAATATAGACCGGATGAACAAGGCAAAACGGGTGGTCTTTCGATGGAATTGATGACTGGTAAGTGGTTTTTATTAAATGAGTTAAGCGCGATTGTCAGGGACTTGTAAACCGTGAGGTGCCGGAATGAAGAAAAATAGTGCATTTACCCTGCTGGAATTGATGGTGGTCATCGGAATTATCGCAATTCTGGCGGCCCTTTTATTCCCCGCCTATCAAAGTATGCTGGAGAAGGGGCGGAACACCCAGTGCAAGGCGAATTTGCGGAGTTTATGGCGCGGGGCGATGGCTTATACCGCGGATCTACCGGAGGTCATTCGACTCGTCAATCAATCGGTCGCGGCAAATAGTATCGTCGGACAATATGCGGAATTGCCGCCGCGCCTTCCGCAATATTGGATTTATCCGTCAGGCCTCCCCCTGGCGGTCGGCGGCTTTGAAGGTATGCCCCTGCTCGCCGGCTGGCGGGGTGCGGCCGGGTTGGCCGCAATAACCAATGAAATGGTGGTGTTTTCATCGCAAAATTATGCGTTTGCCCGGTATCCTTCGCTCTTTCGATATGTCGACCGGAATCGGGCGGTCTATGTTTGTCCCACGTTTAAAAAACAGATGCAACGGTTCTCGGCCAACACCAATGTCATCTATCGGAATTATGTGATCAACCAGGCGGTTTGCGGCCCGGTCAGCGGGGTGAATAGTCTGGCGGATTTAGCCAAATTGTCGACGCGAACGCAGTCGGTTAATTTTGTTCTTTTCACCGAAACGGTCATGCCGGATGTCGCCGCCATCGCCAATACGGGGCCGTATTGGTTTGCCAATCCCACGCAAGTTCAAAATGTCGTCCCTGTGACCAACCGCTTTCATAACGCTCAACGGCGGACGGGAGTGGGAATGCAATTCACCAACGGGACGATCAATGCGGTTTTTCTGGATGGGCACGTCGACTCGATTTAGGCACTTCACACCAGTCTGTATTTGATAATACACCAGAGTGCCCGGAACCCGTCGCGCCAGGTTATTTTTTTGCCTTCGTCATATCCCCGGCCATAATAGGAGATGGGGATTTCGTAAATCCGCCAACGACCGCGGGCGATCTTGGCGGTGATTTCCACCTCGAATCCGAACCGGTTCTCGCAGAGACGAATTGGCTTTAAGACCTCGCGGCGGAATACCTTGTAACAAACCTCCATGTCGGTCAGGTTCAGATTCGTACACATGTTCGACAGGGTGGTCAACAAGCGGTTGCCGACATAATGCCAGAAATAATGGACCCGATGCGCCCCTCCCCCCAGGAACCGTGAACCATAGACGACATCCGCATGGCCCTGGAGTAAGGGCGCGAGCAGGGCGGGATAATCCTGGGGATCATACTCCAGATCGGCGTCCTGGATCAGGATCAGATCGCCCCGCGCGGCGGCGAATCCACTCCGTAAGGCGGCGCCTTTTCCCTGGTTGACGGCGTGATAAATAAAAATCCATTCAGGATGATTCGCTTCGAGGTTTTTCAGCAAATCGCGACTGCCGTCGGTCGAGCAATCGTCAATCCAGACCAGTTCCTTTTCCATGCCCACATCGACGGCCTGGATGTGACGGACGATGTCCAACAAGGTTCCCGCTTCATTGTAAACGGGAATAACCACCGATAATTTCATAAATCCTTTGAATTCCAAGGGGCAGATTCGATATCAACACCGCACACTATGGATTTATCGAAAAAACTTCAATACTTTTATTGGGCGCATTTGCGATTAGGTGGGGGGAATAAGGAAATTCTTTTAACGCAAAGCAAGCGAAGTTGGGAACGCAAGGTAATTGGGGTCAGGTTGTCTGTACCCAACTCTGCCAGGGAAGACCCACCCCGGCCTGCGGCCACCCCTCCGTGGGAGGGGACCCAGCGGAAATTCGGCCCCCCCTCTAAGGGGACCCAGTGGAAATTGATCACTCCTTTGTTTGAATGTGGGAGGCGCGTTCCATCGCGCCGATGATTCCAAGGGCAGGGCGCCGGGGAAGGGCGGCCATCGTCCGCCCCCACAACTACCGCATGAGATTTCTGAACTTTGGA
>CAZCDO010000018.1:0-32125 GCA_964497135.1 uncultured Verrucomicrobiota bacterium | reverse complement strand
GGCCAGAACAAGCGCGACCCCAAAAAGCCCAGTTGGTCGGTCAATATATGGGACGCATAGGCCAGCGCCAAAAGAATACCCGCGCCCACCGACCGGAACGCAACTCCCCCCATCGCACCCACCGCCACCGCTGTCAACAAACTGTGCGACGCTCCTCGATGCCAGGGCAAAAACTCAATCGTGATTCGTCCATCCCGTCCCGGAATCAGGGCCAGAATCGGCCCGTCAAAAATATCCACGGTTATTTCCGCCATATATTCGAGACGGATGGGAAAATCAAGGACCAGGGTGACCGGTGCCGTCTCGACCGCCGTTTGCTCCTCAACCGGCACCTGGCCGGTGGTCACCACCGGTCCCAGAGAGACCGTCACCCGGTGTCTGGGGGGATCGAATCGCACACGGTATTGCCGCCAGCGGTCGCCGCTCACCGGCATGGTATCCAACTTCACCCATACCGCCCGCCCCCCCGCGCCCGCCCGCCGCACCGCCTCGGCCAACCCGGCGGCGAGGGACTGGAGATCGGGAGCCAGCGGGTCAGGCGCCAGTTCAATCTCGGTACGAGCCAGGAAACGCAGACCCCTGAAATCCAAGGTGTCGGGAAGAATCCCGCAAATCCCGCTTAATGCCAGCAAGGTTCCTTCCCCATTCAATCCCGCTTGAACTGCGAAAGGAAAACAAGACGCCGTCGCCACCGCCCCGACAAAATGGGTCAGTCCCTTCATAACCCCTATCCCTTTTTCGACAAGGCCCCCGTTGGACAGGCCGCTAGGTAAGCCGCCGGATTTCCGGTTAGGGTATGTCCCCAATCGCGCCCCCACGGCGGACGCACCTCGATCCCCAAGCCCCGCCCCCAAAAAGCCAATCCGCCATTTTTCGCCGCCCCTTCGCGGCGACTGACTTCAATACACAGGCCACAAGCGATGCATTTACCGGACTCATAAAACAAGCCCGGATGGGTTCCGTCGATCTCCCAGGACCGGCGGCGTCCTTTGAATCGGGCCGGATGAACGGCCAACTCGTCAGCCAGATCGCGCAAACGGCAATCCGTTTTTCGCCGGCAATCACACTGGAAGCAACGCCCCGCCGCTTCGTCCGCTTCCGCAACCGTAAAGCCATCCCCGGCCGGCTCTCGCCGGGGCTCGGGATTCGCCGTCCGCATCAACGTCGCCAACTCGGTTTCATTCAAGTGCCCCGCCTGATGGCCATAGCGATGCGGTTCGCCGATCACCGGTCCCTGCCTCAACCCGTGATCGACCGCCCGGGCCACTCGTCGTCCATCCGCCAAGGCCCGAACCGCCAGATTCGAGGGATGGCTCATCCCACCCGCCACGAACACTCCCGCCGATCCGGTCGCTCCGGTGGCCCGATCCGATATCCACCCCGCACCCGTCGTATACGGCTCGCCCCACTCGGCTTCCCACCCCTTCCCCATTGCCCCTAAAGCCAGAATCACCGCATCGTAGTCCGCCCGCAAACCGGCTAAGGCGCCCGGCAAATCCACCCGTTCCCCCAACTGCCAACGGACACCCATCCGCGTCAGCCGGGCAATTTCGCCGGCCCTCACCTCTCTGACCAACCGACCCTCTTTTTCGGCGTGGTGCAATCCGCCGCCGGGTTCCGCGTGCTCATCGAAAACCAGGCACGCATGTCCGGCCCGGCGGAGTTCAAAGGCGGCCGCCAGGCCGGCCGGACCGGCACCTATAATCGCTACCCGTTTGCCGGTCGTCGGTCCGCAAACCGGATCAAGCGACGGATCCTGAGCCAAGGCCCAATCGCCGACATGTCGCTTCAATAAACAAATCGAAACCGGCGCATCCGCCGCGCCGCGTCGACAAATCTTTTCACAAGGCGCCGGGCAAATCCGGCCCAAAATGGCCGGCAAGGCAATGGTGTCCCAGACGATGTCCACCGCTTGCGCCATCCGGCCGGACCCGATCGCGCGGATCATCGCTGGAATGTCCAATCCGGCCGGACAACCCCGCCGGCATAATCCCTCGCAATCGCCAGCATGGTCGCTCAACAAAAGTTCCAAGGCTGTTCGGCGCGCAGCCCGGACTTCGTCGGTCCCGGTTTCGATCCTCAGGCCCTCCTCCACCACGGCGGTGCAGGAGGGGATCAAGTTGGATCGGCCGACCGCCTGGACAGCACACACCATGCAGGACCCACTGGGATGAAATCCCGGCTTCCAGCAGAGGGTCGGGATCCGGATTCCCAGCGCCGCCGCCGCGGCATGGATCGTCGTCCCCGGCGCCGCTTGCGTGGTTTGCCCATCGATCGTTAACTGTACCGGTTTATTATCCGTCATCAGAATTCCCTATTGTTCTCGCGTTGTTAAATTCGCGCCGAAACGGCGCGAATTTAACCGGATCGCCTGCTCCGGACAGATTTCGCGGCAGATTCCACACCGGACACATATTTCCTGATCGATGAACTGGTCCTCATAGGGCCGGGGCTCGATGGCCTGAACGGGACAATGCTGGGCACAGAGGGTGCACCCGATACACCGGTCGGTTACTTCGAAGGCGATCAACCCCCGACAACGCCCCGCGGGACAGCGGCCTTCCAAGTGCGCCTGAACCTCGTCCGGAAAATACCGCAGAGTCGTCAATACCGGATTGGGCGCGGTGCGGCCCAAGCCGCACAAGCTGGAGCGGCGGACTCCTTCGGCCAATTCCTTCAATAGATCGAGATCCTGGGCGCGCCCTTTTCCGGCACACAGGCGCGTCAGGATTTCGAGCAGGCGGCTGGTGCCAACCCGGCAATAGACGCATTTGCCGCACGATTGATCCTGGGTAAATTCCAAGAAATACCGGGCCATCTCCACCATGCAATCGGTGTCATCCAGCACGATCAATCCGCCCGACCCCATGATCACACCCGCCTCCGTCAAGGCCTCGTAATCGATGGGCAGGTCGCACCGATCCGCGGGCAGACAGCCGCCGGACGGTCCCCCGATCTGAACGGCTTTGAAAATCCGACCCGGTAAAGCGCCCCCGCCCAAATCCTCGACAATCCGGCGGATCGAAATTCCCATCGGCACTTCAATCAGGCCACCCCGCCGCACTTTCCCGGCCAGTGCAAAAACCTTGGTCCCTTTGCTCCGCGGAGTTCCCAACCGGGCATAGGCGTCCACGCCCTGGCTTAGGATCCAGGGAATGGCCGCCAGGGTTTCGACATTGTTGATCAGGGTTGGTTTTCCGTTCAAACCGCGTTCCGCCGGATACGGCGGACGCCAGCGCGGATGCCCGCGTTGGCCTTCAATCGAGGCGAGGAGGGCGCTTTCCTCGCCGCAGACAAAAGCCCCGGCGCCCTCGACGACCTGGACCTGGAACGACCAGCCGGTGCCGCCCACCCGCTCGCCCAGCCAACCGGCTTCGCCGGCCTGTCGGATCGCCTCCCGCAATCGTTTCAACGCCAGCGGATACTCGGCGCGCACGTAGAATATTCCCTCGGACGCCCCCACCGCATGCGCCGCGATCAGCAGCCCCTCCAAAATCCGATGCGGGGCCGATTCCAGCAACATGCGATCCATGAACGCGCCCGGATCCCCCTCATCCCCGTTGACGATCACATATTTGGGCGAGCCCGGCGCACGCCGGACATGACTCCATTTTAATCCGGTCGGGAACCCTGCGCCCCCGCGGCCCCGCAAACCGCTCGCGGTAATCCGCCGGATCACCCCCTCCGGGTCGTTTTCCGCCAGACACTTCCGGAGCATCTCAAAACCGCCGGATTGCCCGTATTCGGCGCCATCCAAGGGATCCATCGCCTCCAGGCGGTCGGTGGTTATCCGGACCTGGGCCCGAAGAAATTCATCCGTCACGCCCGTGGCATCGGTCGCTTTCAGCTCGGCCTGCCGCCGGCGTCCGGCATCGGTCAAAACCGATTCCACCCAGCGGTCAAACGAGGACCGCCACCGCACGACAGCGGAGGCCGGTGAAAAATGCCGACGTAAAATCAAATCGGCATCGCCCGCCTGAACCTGCGTGTAAAGGAGGGGAGCCGCGCCGGGTTGAATCACCTCGACCAACGGGGTTTGCGAACACATCCCGACACAGCCCACCCGTTTCAAAGTGACGGCACTTTTCGTCTTGCGGATCGCCGTCTCAAAACCCTCCCAGACCGTCGCACTCCCGCGGGCCTGGCAACACGACCCCAACCCAATCCGAATTTCACCGGCCGCCGGCCGATTCGAATCGGGCGTCTGGGTAAAGGTTGCGCCGCCGGTTTCCCGTTCGGGGCGGGCCAGGTAATCGGCCAGAATCGAGCCAACCCGGTCCGGGGTCACCCGGCCGACGATCCAATCGCCGATCTGCATCACCGGCGCAAGGGTACAACAGCCGAGGCAGGCCACTTTTTCCAACGTGAACCGCCGGTCCGCGTCGGTATCCTCGTCCCCGGTGATTTTCAGCTCCCGCCGCAGGGCCTCCCAAATCAGGGTTGCCCCTTTGACATGACACGCCGTTCCAGTACAGAGGCGGACCCGATGCCGGCCCACGGGCTTGAGTCGAAAATGCGGATAAAAAGAAGCCACTCCGCTGAGTTGGGCCAAAGTCATGCGGCTCGATGCATCCGCCTGTTCAAGGGCCGGCAGGGGCAGGTATTGGTACCGCCGGTGAACCGCCTGCAAAAAAGCCAGGGCGTTCTCAGGCGCCATCCCGACCTCGTCGAGAATCCCCTGTATTGCGGTCCTATCGCTCTCTGTCCACTCTTCCATCATGGCTGGCCCCCTCCGATCCGCCACAGCCAATGTTTGCCTCGCAGGAGAATCCAACCGTCGCCCAACACCGGCGAGGCATGCACTTCATCGCCCAATGGATACCGTGCGATTTCCCGAAATTCATCGGCGAGATCCACGATGACGGTCATGCCGTCGGTGGCCACCAGGAAAAGCCGCCCGCCCGCCGTGGTCGGCGAGGCCGTAAACGTCAGGCCCAGATCGTGTTCCCACAAGGTCCGCCCCGTCTCCGCGTCACGGGCGGTCAACACCCCCCAGGACAGCACGGTGAACACCCGGTTCGAGACCACCAGCGGACTACACGTATCGGGCATATCGCCGTTGATCGACCACTCGACATGGGTCGCCGTCACGTCCCCCGTGCCGCCCGGCCGGATGCACAGCAGAGGCGCCGAGGTGTTTAAAGCATAGATCCGTCCACTCCCGAAAACCGGCGAAGGCGCCACGTCGCCCCGCAGTTCACCCGCCCGCCATAATTCGCGTCCCGTCTCCGCCTCATAGGCGATGACCCAGGGCGAGGCGGACAAGACCACCACGGATCCCGTTGCGTCGGCAATCACCAGCGGGGTCGCCCACGAAGCATTGACCGGGCGCGGCGTCTCCCACCGGGTATCGCCGGTCAACGGATCGAGTGCCAACAACCGCGAGCGCCCCTCTTCCGCCCGACCTTGATCCCACTGGACCATCAGCCGGTTCCCGGCAAAGACCAGGGACGAGGCATGCCCATACATATTGTCCGGAACGCCCAACGCGCGCCGCCATAATTCCCGGCCGTCCAGATCCAACCCCACCAGGTCACCGTCGGCAAAAATGGCGGCCACCATCCGCCCATCCGTGGCCGGCGTCGACGCCGCAAAACCCGTCTCGTCCAAAACCGTCTCGGGTTGGGTCGGCGCCGCCGTCCCGCGCCAGCACCAGAGTTCGCGCCCCGTTTCCAGATCGCAGGCCCAAACCGCATGCTCCGTCCGGGTCGCCCCGGTCAGGATCACCCGGTTTCCCGCAACGATCGGCGAACTGTTCCCAGGCAGGGCCAGGGTTGACGTCCACACCACCGATTCCCCCCGGGTTCCATCCCAGGCCGGCGGGCTGCGGTCCGACAGCCCGTGCCCATTCCCCGCGGTACCGCGAAAGGCGCCCCAAATCACCGGATACCGGGCCGGCTCCACCGAAGAAACGATGGCCGGAACCGGAGGACGGGGCGCCTCTTCATTTTTGAATCGATTCCACCGCAGCGCGTTGCGCCCGGTCTGGACTCCCAACAGACCGGCGAAAACCAATAACGACCCCAGCAGTTTACGGCGATGGGCATAAAAGAAGGCGGCCTCCGAATGGGAAGCTCTCCCCGCCGGACGCACCGTCGGCGGAGGGCGACGTAGTCCGAAATGCACAGCCCAGAAAGCCAACCCGGCGGTCAGGGCCAGAACCAGCAAACCGCGACTCTGAAATTGCAGGTGACGGAAATAGCGGGCACGCCAGTCCCGATCCCAGTCCCGGACTTCCCGTTGAAGCGCTTCATCCGTGCGATTCACCTGAAGCCGCGCATCCCAGTCAGCCCGGATCCGGTCGTTCTGTTCCTGCGCCCGTTTGAATTCCCGATCTTCGCGAGCCCAGATAAAAACCCCCGCGCAAAAAAAGACCAGGGCTATTGCGGCGGTCACCCACCCGACCCGGCGCATCAGAGGCGCTTCCCCCGCAACCGGTCGGGAATCGGTCGTCCGCTCGGCTGGAAGATTCCGGGGTGAGGGCACCCCGGCTCCAACCGAGCTGTCGGCTTTGGGCCGTATCTCGCGTTGGGATAATTTCCCCCCGGCCGCTGACGGTTCGGCCTTCAAGTCGGCATCCCCTTCGTCGGCACGCCCGCCGCGCGCAGCCGGCGATGCTCGCGGGGGCAATAGCGGACACACCGCCCGCAGGCCACACAGCGCGCCGGATCAGCCCGCCAATCGGGTTGCGCCCGCCGGACGACGACGCCCATCAGCGAAAAACCGATGATCCCCGCCATGAATAGGCCGCCCGCCACAGCCCCCCACCGAACCCGTTGAACCACGAACCCGGCTCGCTGTTGAAGGTCCGCGACGCCTCCGCCCGCCTGCCGGTAAATCGCCAGGCGCTCCGGCAGATTTCGGTCCGGAATCAGCGACCGCCGCGCACGGTCATAGTCGGCCATGCGGACTTCGGGATTCAATCGCGCCAGCGCCGGGCCCGAAAGATAACCCAAACCGCCGCCGGCTATCAGCAGGAGCGGAAAGGCCAGCAGGATCCAGCGCAACGTGGCCTTGCCGGTTTGCCGATCCCGCGCCGCGTCCTCGGGAACCGGGGCGATGATGGCGCCATACGGGCAGGCCTCGGCGCACAATCCACAGCGGATACACTCATCGGGTGTGATGGTGAGCGGCCGCCAAGCCAGAGGCGAGATCAGCCGCAGCAGGGCCCCATACGGGCAGGCAAACCGGCAGTAGGGTCGGCCGATAAACGTCGATAACCCCACAAACAAGAAACCCAGCGCCAGGATTACCCGGGGTCCGCCCAACCGGAACAGCCCGATGAAGGGATCATGCCGGCAAATCATGAACCCGCACCCGGTGGCGGCGGTCAGAATCCCCAGCACCAGCGTGAGAAAAGGCAGCCATTCCAGCGGACGCGCCAGCCACTCGGGAAGGCGGACAGGGCGGATCAAGACCGCCTCCTGAATCGCCCCTTGCGGACAAACTGCGGAACAAAACACCCGCCCGAAAAAAAGGGCAAATACCAGCGGCAGGAGAAAAAAGGCCAACAGACTCAAGGGCAAAATCACTTCGGGATTCGCCAAGGCCACCGACACATTCTGGGTTGAACCGATGACGCAGACACACCCCCGGCGATAGAAACCGAAATACAACAGGCTCACCACGGCCAGGGCTAAAGTCAGGGCTCGGGAACGGCGTTTGATCGCCAGCCAGGAGGCCAATCCCAAAAAACCGGCCAGGATGAAAACATCCCCCCACTCCCGCCAAACAGCGACGCCATCCGGGAAATTATCGGTTGGGAGCTGGTATCCGGAGGTGAAATCCGGCGGCGGAAACCGTTCCGCGGCCTGGAGCAGACCCGCGCTTAATCCGATGGCTAAGAACCAGAGAAAGCACCCGACCGACCTGGCCCGGAAATCCAACCTGAACCGGGAAGTTGGAAACTGGAAATTCAAGGACATCAACGGGGGTCTCCTGGATTGGAAATCATGCCCCGGAACACGGCCGGATAGACCGCGGGTCCGGAGCGCATCCATTCCCATACCGTCCGGCACCCGGCATCGATCTCCTCCCCCGCGGGCAGAAAGGAGCGGATCCGATCCGGCACTTGGGCGGCCTGGATCAGGTCATGCGAGGCCTCGAAAGACAACTCGTAAATCCAACTCAGCAACAGGACCACCAGATCATTGAGCGTCCGGATCTGCTGATAAGCGATGGCCTGCCGATCGCGGAGACAGGCGAGAATGTCAGGGCTCAAAGGACCCTGCAAGTCGAGTTGAAAGGTCAATTCCGGCATGCGCGCAATCGAGCCATCCTCAATCGCATCCAGCACAACCCGGTAGATGTCGATTTTATCCGCATCCCGGATCAGGCGGGCAAACCGGGCAATCCGGGGCTTGAGCTCCGCCGGCAGGATTTTCCGATTATGCAAAGTGACCGCCTCATGAATCAGGCGGCGGCGGGCCGACGACAAATCCTGAAGCACATTGAAAGAGCGCAAAATTTCAACCCCGCGCAGGGCATGGTCAACCGAAAGCCAGTCGAAAAAAGTCCGGTATTCACGGAACTGCGAAAACCGGCCCGTATCATGCAGTAAACCGACCAGGTAAGCGGTTTCGATCTCATCCGCAGGCCAGCCGGAATGAAGGGCCAGTGTCCGGCAATGGTCGGCCACCCGGCGGCTGTGATCGTATTTCAACCGCAACAGAAAAGGCAGGGCGGGTCCCTCGGCGAACGTGGTCACATACCGTTCAAACCAGCATTCAATCCGATGCGGTTTTTGTTTTTTCATCCCGAACGGGCCTTTCCCAACTGTCGGGCGGTTTCCCTGAGAATCCGCGCCGTCTCGTCCCAGCCCAGGCAGGCATCGGTGATGGACACCCCGTATTTCAACTGGCTGATTCGTTCCGGAATGGATTGGGTACCCGCGACCAGATTGCTCTCCAGCATGAGGCCGAACAGTTCCGGCGAGCCGGCCGCCCGCGCTTCAAGACAGCGTTTCAACACCTCCTCCTGGGCTTCCGGACGGCGGCCGCTGTTTCCGTGACTGCAATCGACCATGATCCGCGGCTCCAGGTCCACCGCGCGCAGGCGCCGGGCGGCATCCTCAAGAATCACGGAATCGAAATTCGGGCCGGCCTGGGATCCCCGCAGAATCAAATGGCCCCAGGGATTACCGAGGGTTTTGACGATACAACTCCGCCCTTCCCCGTCGATTCCCAAAAAGGCGTGGGGCTGGCGGGACGCCTTAAGCGCTTCGATGGCGACCTGGATGTCGCCATCGGTCCGATTCTTGAACCCGACCGGCATGGACAACCCGCTGGCCATTTGCCGATGAATTTGCGATTCGGTGGTCCGTGCGCCGATCGAGGCCCAGCTCACCAGGTCGGCGAGGTATTGGGGCACGATGGGATCGAGCATTTCCGTGGCCGTCGGAACCGCCATGGTATTGATCGCCAGCAGAAGCCGCCGGGCGGCCTGCAAGCCCCGGGCGATATCCGCCGAGCCATCGAGATTCGGATCGTAAATCAGGCCCTTCCAGCCGATCGTGGTCCGCGGTTTTTCGAAATAGACGCGCATGACAATCACCAGCGTGTCCATCAATTCGCGGCGAAGTTCCGCCAGGCGCTGGGCATATTCCATCCCGGCCACGGGATCATGAATGGAACAGGGCCCCACAACCATCAGCAGGCGGGGATCGCGCCCCTCCAGGATATCCCGAATCGTCTGGCGGGCTTCAACCACCGTGTTGTTAGCCGTCACGGTCTGGGGCAGTTCCGTGTGCAGGACATTCGGCGTAATCAGGGGCGTCAGCTCGGCGACCCGCAGGTTTTCGGTTCGGTTCATGAATTCGGTTTCCATTTTATGAGATCGGCCCAATCATAAAGGTTTGGATCGCGAAAGGGAAGCTTTCGCCGCACGCCCGGCCGGCCCTCACCGGACAAATCCCCTTCGGGGAGGGGATCGTCTTCCAGGACGGAACCCATTTCGGCCTCCACCTGCTCCGGATCCTCGCCGGCTTCCAGGCGCGCCAGCGCCTCGCGCAAGCCGGGTCCCAGCGGCATTCCCGATTCGGCCGAAAGACGACTGAGGAGCCGGGCCGCTTCCCGGGGATTGTCGTCCCAGATATTCTCCACCTCGCCCGACAGGCGCTCCATCATCTTTTCCATCCGGGTCTCATCGGCGCCGCCCGGAACCGGCTGATCTTCCGAGGCCTCGGACCCGGCGCGACGCGGTGCGGCAAAAACCGAAAGCTGGCGTTCAATCGGGGTTTTGGGGCAATAGGGACAGTACAAGGTACCCGACGGATTAACCGTCCGGGCATAGACCGACAAAAGGACCCGACATTGGGGACACCGATATTCGTAAATGGGCATGATTTCCTCGCTGTTATTTTTTGCGCCCGCCGGCGGTCGGATAACGAAAACTTTTCCCGGCTTGCGAAGCGGCAGGTTTTTTGGCCTTGAGAACCGGGACCGTCCCCGTTTTGTCCGACACTTCGCCTTTGAGTTTGCGGATCTGATCCCGTAAAACCGCCGCCCGTTCG
This sequence comes from uncultured Verrucomicrobiota bacterium, assembly GCA_964497135.1. Classification (GTDB taxonomy): domain Bacteria; phylum Verrucomicrobiota; class Kiritimatiellia; order CAIKKV01; family CAIJXV01; genus CAIJXV01. The sequence goes on along the minus strand of CAZCDO010000018.1, from coordinate 21,615 downwards.
AATTCCAAGGCTTCCGCCGCCGCCAACATCTCCTGCTCCAAGTCCTGGATCACATCGAAGACCTCTTCCTCCCGTCCGCTCTCCCGGACGATCGACGACTCGACCGTGTGCGCCTCGTCCCGTATCACCAGGCTATGTTGAATGGCCTTGACGATACTTCGGGGCGTAATCTGGTGTTCGCGATTATAGGCGAGCTGGCATTCCCGCCGTTCGGTGGTAACCGCCATCATCCGCCGCATGGAATCGGTCACCTGATCGGCATATAAAACCACCCGGCCCTCGATATGGCGGGCAGCGCGGCCCGCGGTTTGGATCAGGGCCGTTTCGGAACGCAAAAACCCCTCCTTATCCGCATCCAGAATCAACACCCGCGCCACTTCGGGCAAGTCCAGACCTTCCCGCAACAGGTTGATCCCGATCAGGCAGTCGAAATCGGCCTTGCGCAGACTGCGCAAAATTTCCACCCGCTCAATGGCATCGATATCGGAATGCAGGTAACGGGCCCGCAACCCGGCCGTCCGGAGATATTCGGCCAGGTCTTCCGCGGTTTTCTTGGTCAAAGTGGTGACCAGCACCCGCTGACCCCGGGCGGCGCATTCGGTGATTTCATGAATCACATCGTCGATCTGTCCGGTCAACGGCCGGACCTCCACTTCGGGGTCGACCAGGCCGGTCGGGCGGATGACCTGCCGCACGGCCTCGGGGGCCATCTGTCGTTCGTAGGGACCCGGCGTTGCGGAGACAAAAATCATCGGGCCCACCCGGCCCAGGAATTCGTCGAACCCCAGGGGCCGGTTATCCAGGGCGGAAGGGAGTCGGAAGCCATGCTCGACGAGCACCCGTTTGCGGGCCTGATCGCCATTAAACATGCCGCGGATTTGCGGCAAGGTGACATGGGATTCATCGATCAGGGTCAGAAATTCATCGGAAAAATAATCGATGAGGGTGGCCGGCGGTTCGCCGGGAGCCCGCCCGCTTAAATGGCGCGAATAGTTTTCGATCCCCTGGCAATAGCCCAATTCCTGGAGCATTTCGACATCGTACAGCGTGCGCATTTTGATGCGCTGGGCCTCGATCCACAGATTGCGCTGTTCGAAGTGGCGGATTTGCGCCTCCATTTCGGCCACAATGCCCGGGACACAGGCCGCGATCTTGTCGCGGGGCATGACGAAATGGGTGGCCGGCGAAATCAGGAGGGTTTCCAGCCGATCGAGGATATTGCGCGTAACCGGATCGATCACCCGCAGACTCTCGATCTCATCCCCGCAAAACCCAACCCGGTAGCCCTGCGTGGAATAGGACGGATAGATCTCGACGATATCCCCCCGGACCCGGAAGGTTCCGGGCTCGCCGGTATACTCGTTCCGGGTGTATTGGATTTCGACCAGCCGGGCCAGGACCGTATCCCGGTTCGCCCGTCCGCCCACCTTGAGTTCGACCCCCATCTCCCGATAATCCGCGGGCGAACCCAAACCGTAAATACAGGAGACCGAAGCCACGATGATGACCTGGGACCGGGACAACAACGCGTTGGTGGCCGATAGGCGCAGGCGTTCGATCTCCTTGTTGATCGATGCATCCTTTTCGATAAAAGTGTCCGTTTGCGGAATATACGCTTCGGGCTGGTAATAGTCGTAATAACTGACGAAATATTCGACCGAGTCGCGGGGGAAATACTCCTTAAACTCGGCATACAGCTGGGCCGCCAGGGTCTTGTTGTGGGAAATCACCAGGGCCGGACGCCGGGTCCGCGCGATTAAATGAGCCATGGTGAACGTTTTGCCCGAGCCGGTCACGCCTTCCAGGGTTTGGAATCGTTGTCCCGCCAGCAAACCACGCGCAAGGGCCTCGATGGCCTGAGGTTGATCCCCGGCCGGGGCATAGGGGGATTGGAGCTGGTAACCCGCCGTCATAAGCGCATCATGCGATCCAGGGCCAGTCGGGCATCGGGTGCCACAGCGGGGGGCACCTCAATCCGATTCCGCCCCGGCCAGGTCGCGAGCAGATCGAGAAGTTTTTGCGGATTGGTCCGCGCCATGTTCGCACAGCCCGAGGGCCAGAGAGTCAGGATGGTTTTCCGCCCGCGATACTCCTCCGCCAGCCGCTCCACCAGATGCCGCTCGGTCCCGATGACAATCATTGATCCCTCGGGGGCCGCCCGGACATAATCGATGATCTGGGCGGTCGATCCGTGGGCGTCGGCCAAACGGACCACCTCCTTGGACGATTCCGGATGGACGATCACCTTTGCGGCGGGATGGAGCCGACGGACTTCCTTGACCTGCTCGGCGGTAAAGAGCGTATGAACCCGGCAAAAGCCCTTCCAAGCTATCAGGCGGCAATTGCGAAGCGCCGCTTCGGGAACGCCGCCATTGGGCTGGCGCGGGTCATAGACCGCCAGCGCCTCATCGGGAAAACCCATATCGTGAAGGGTATTGGTACCGAGATGTTCGTCGGGCAGAAAAAAAATCCGCCGGTTCTGATCTAAAACCCATTGAAGCACCTTGCGGGCATTGCTCGACGTACAGGTGATCCCTCCCCGTGCGCCACAAAACGCCTTCAAATCAGCCTGGCTATTGACATACACCACCGGAATCCAGTTTCCCGGATCGATGCGGGTCAACTCATCCCACGCGGCACTGACCCGGGGAACATCGGCCATATCGGCCATCGGACAGCCGGCCTGCACATCGGGCATAAAAACCTGTTGTTGCGGAGACGCGAGGAGGGTGGCGGATTCGGCCATAAAATGCACGCCGCAAAAGACGATCCGCTCGGCCGCGTGCGCGGCGGCGGCCTTACGGGACAATTCGAGGGAATCGCCGATCACATCGGCATGCGCCAGCACCTCGGAGGTCTGGTAATGATGCCCCAGAATGATCAGACGCGCCCCCCACTCCCGGCGGAAGGCTTCGATTTGGGATGCGATAGTCATGGGGGAATAATATCACGGCAGGGAACGGAATCCAAAAGATTTTCCACCCCCCATCGACGGACGAAACGGACTAAACTGAACGACGGGGGCTTTGCATGCGGGCGTGGTAAAGTCGTTCAGAAAAGCCACCGCCGCTCTCAAAATCACGGGCCTGACGATCCATCAGGCGCTCGGTCAACCAGTGGGCTTGCGCCGATAGAATGGCGCCCAAATTGGCGGCACGCTCTTCGGCGGAGTGCGGAACGCCTGCCTGGTTGACCCACGCAGCAGCCTCCTCAACCGTCTTAGGCCGGAACGTCCGGGCTTCAGCAAAGGCCGGATCGTTTTCCGGCCAGTGGCGCAGACCCCGGCGATTGAGGTATTTGATGTAATCCTTGCGCACTTCGTCCAAACTGGATCGCGCCACATTGGTCAGGTTCATCTCCAGTTTCCGGCTGGTCGCGCTGTCCTCACTGCCCTCGGCGATATTCTGAAAACCACTCCGCGCCGCCTGGACCATCTGATCATGATGGCGGTCGCGCCGGGGAATATATCGCGCACAGAACCGACAGGTAAAATCATAGACCAGCTCGGCCACCTGGTAGGCTTTGAGTTTGCGGTATCCGCTGTGTTGCCCATAAACCCGGCCGGCCGCCCCGGACGATAAAGCCCTTCCGTCCCGTTTGTCAGTCCCATCAGCGTTCTGCATGTCTTCCCCCTCCCTTTCAGCCCCCCCGCCCCGTCTTTCAGTCCTCCCCACCGTTCTGTCCGTTTTGTCCGTATAAAAAAACCGGCGGTCCGCCGCCGGTTTATGTCGAAAAGCCCGCCGACTTACAGGACTTTCTTTTGTTTCTGTTCCTGCTTTCGCTTGGCTTCCTGGGCCTCTTTGTCGGCTTTCTGTTTCTGATGCTTGTCTTTGTCTTTTTTGCCGGTGTCGCCCATGGTGTGTCTCCGTTTACTATTGTTAACCGTCAACTCACCCTCGCCAGTGTGCGCCCTACGTCTTCATTGTGCTCGTTCCCGGCCGGAAAGCCAGAACTATTTTATTGGCACAATTCCAAAAGCTTCTCGCCATAACGGGCAATACGTTTGGCCCCCAATTGGGGAACCGAGCCCAGGTCGCAGACCCCCTGGCGCTTGAGATATTCAAGTGAACGCGCCGGCAGGATCACCTGCAAGGGCACCGCCCGATGTTCTTCCACGGTGCGACGTTCCGCTTCCGCGCGCCGCCAATCCTTGAGCCGCCGTTCTCGCTCGTCTTCTTCCCGGGATACGTCCCGCCGGTCCGGCCGGGGCGGAAGATCCGGGGGATTGGATTGGGCCTCGCGAATCACCGCCATCAAGGCTTCCCCGTGCTCCGACACCAGCCAGCCTTTGACCCCCATCTGTTTCAGCAGGGAATACTGCGTGGGTGCCTTCCGGACGAGGGCCAGGAGTAATTCGTTGTTAATCAGCCGGCCGGGCGGCCGATTGGCGGCCTGTGCCAGATCTTCGCGCCACACATACAGTGCATAGAGCAGGCCCAGATCCCGCTCGTGAATGTCGCGTACGCCTTTGATGCGCCATAAGCCGGCGGGATCGAACCCTCCGGTCCAACGGGTCTCCTCCACTGCCCGATTGGCAATGGCCACCTCGTCCGCCAGGTCCGCAGCCTGAACCTGCTCGCGCAAGAGTTCGCAAATCCGGGGCAGATACACCACATCATCAATCGCATAACGCTCAGCCAGAGGATCGAGCGGACGGGTACCCCAATCGTATTGGGAATGGTCCTTAGCCAGTTTGACGCCACAGAGTTTTTCGACCAGGGCGCCGTAGCCAGTCCGTTCGTATCCCAGCAGACTCGCCGCCTGTTGGCTATCCCAAACGCCGCTCAGGGAGATGCCATAGCATCGCTTGAGGACGCCCACATCATACTCGGCCCCATGGAGGTAGAGGATCCGGCCGGGATCCTCCAGCAACGGCTTGAGCAGGGCGAAGGATTCGGTTCGGGCCCCCTCGGGATCAATGGCGAGGGGATCGATCAGAAAATATCGTTCCCCGGCATTCACCTGCAGGAGACAGATCCGCTCCTGATAGACAAACATCGAGTTGGATTCCGTGTCCAGGGCCACCCAGGGAGCGGCGGCCAGGGCATCCACCAAGTCGGGCATTTGATCCCGGGAAGTGATCCAGATCGGCGAGGGAGTTATGTTCATGAGCATGTCCATATCGAAATCAAACGGATTCCAGGATCAAGGCGGTCCGGGCCGGGCTATACAGCATCAGCCGATGAACCACTTCACCCGATGATTTCTTCTCGGGCAGCGCATGATAGTCCTGGGCCGCCCGGATCCGGCCGTATCCGCCGTACCCGTCCTGATCGCTATCGAACACCAGACGATAGGTTCCCGCCGGCACGGGAATGGGCCAATCGGTGACCGACCGCTCGGGACTGAAGTTGAAAAAGAGCAGGAATCGCCCGCGCCGGAAGGCCATCAATTGAAACTGCACATGCTCGTAACAGGGCCGCACATCCGGGGTGTCGAGAATGTTTCCATCCCGGGCCCAAGCCATCAGATCCCGATCAAACGCGGCCAGGAACCGGTAGCGCAGAGTGGGATCCTCCAGCAAATGCCATTGACGCCGGGCATAGTGATAACTCCAGTGATTGCCTTCCCGGGGGAAATCGATCCACTCCGGATGCCCAAATTCGTTGCCCATGAAGTTCAGATAACCGTTGCCCGCCGTGGCCAGCGTAATCAGCCGGATCATCTTGTGGAGGGCCAGACCGCGGTCCACCTTGAGACTGGGCGTGAAGACACTCATGTGGGTGTACATCTCCGCGCCGATCAGGCGAAAAATCAGGGTCTGATCGCCGACCAGCGCCTGGTCATGCGACTCGGCGTAACTGATGGTCTTTTCATCCCGCCGCCGGGCGGTCAACTCGTGGAACAAATGCCCTACCGGCCAGTGTTCATCGGGGACTTCCTTGAGCAATTTGATCCAATAGTCGGGCGTACCCATCGCCAGCCGGTAATCGAAACCCAACCCGCCGTCTTCCAGCGGAGTCGCGAGGCCGGGCAGGCCCGAAACATCCTCGGCGATGGTCCGGGCGGAGGGCCGGACCTGATGAATCACGCGGTTGGCGAGGCCCAGATAGATTTCCGCCGCAGGATCGAGATTGTCCGAAAAATAATCGGCATAGGAGGAAAAGCGTTTGCCCAGCCCATGATCCCGGTAGAGCAGGCTCGTCACCCCGTCGAAACGGTAGCCATCCAGCCGGTATTCATCCAGCCAGAAACGGCAATTCGACAGCAAAAAATGCAGAACCTCGGGTTTGCCGTAATCGAAACAGCGCGAATCCCAGGCCACATGCATTCCCCGCGCACCTTCGTGAAAATACTGATGCAGGGTTCCATCCCAGCGGCCGAGACCCTCAGCCTCGTTTCGGGCGGCATGGGAATGCACCAGATCGATGATCACGGACAACCCCATCCCATGCGCGGTATCGACCAGTTCCTTGAATTCCTCGGGTGTTCCGAACCGCGAACTGACGGCAAAAAAATTGGTCACGTGATAGCCGAATGAGCCGTAATAAGGATGCTCAAGAATGGCCATCAATTGCAGGGTATTGTAGCCGGCGGCGACCACCCGCGGCAGGATCCGCTCGGTGAACTCGCGGAAAGTGCCCACCCGGCCGTCTTCCTGGGCCATGCCCACATGGGCCTCATAGATACGAGGCGCTTCAGCGGGGGTTGTAAAATCGGGATGCTTCCAAACATACGGGCAGTCCGGCGCCCAAACTTGGGCGGCCATCAGGTGAGTCTCGGAATTCTGAATCACGCGCCGCGCCCAGGCGGGAATCCGCTCGCCGCCCCCACCCGGCCATTCGACCGCCAGCTTGAAGGAATCCCCGTGCTTCAGGCGTCCCGGCGGGATGCGCAGCTCCCAATCGCCCCTCTCGTTACACCGACGAAGGGCGTATTGAGAATCGACCTGCCAACCTGAAAAATCACCCACCAGGTGAATGCGGGAGGCATTCGGAGCCCATTCGCGCAACACCCAGCCGGCACCGTCTCGCTGGAGACCAAAATATTCATGCCCGGAGGCAAAGTCCGCCAGCGTCATCCGCCCCCCGGTCAACCGCTCTTCCATAGCCCGAATTCCCACTCCCCGGGCTTCAATGAAGGATTGAAAGGGCATCAGAGCGGAATCGTTTCGCAACAGGGCACACAGTTCCGTCCCCGGTGAGGGGGCGGGGGGCTTGGGCCGTTTCGGCTGTCGGAGTTTTTTTGCGGACGGAATTTTCCGGGCGGAAGGGCTCATTGGGAATTTTCCGGGGCGGAGGCGGGCACCGCCTTCTTTTCGAGGGCTTCGAGGGCGGGTTCCACGAATCCAAACCCGATTTTAGGAAGCCAATATTCGTTGATTTCGAGGATCACGGCATCCACCCGGTCGATTTCCGCGGCCAGATCCAGACGGTCATGATCGATCGGAGCCGTGGTTCCGGCGGGATAGTCGAAACGGCGTTTGTAATAATAGAAGGTCGTCGCCTCGGAAAAGAGATGATTCGTCTGCATCAGGTGGGTCAGCGTGAAAATAAAACTATCGCCGACGAACAACAGGCGGGGCTTGAGCGCGGTCGCATCCGCGATGGGTTTCAGGATCGGATGCACCTGGGGCCCCTGATCCCACCTCCAGGTCAGAATGTTCAGCAAATCGCCGAGATCGTTATCGGTCCCGAAAGCCTGGTTATCCACCCGCGTCCCCTCGCAGACCATTTGCGCGAAGTTGCGCCCCATCTGTCGCTCCAGCGTGTCGATGATCTGGGTTGTGACCAGCGCGGCGCCATAATAATTCCAATGGACGCCGCCCTTGGGAAAGAGCGGCGTGTCGGACTGTTTTTTTAGTTCACGAAAGAACCGCGGAACGTCCAGCCAGGGGATGCGATATTCGTCCAACAAGGGCGCCATTTTATCGTAGTCGCTGGCTCGCAGATGACGACCGGGAACCACCTTGTCCGGCGGCAGATATTCGGAGTAAAGCTCCACTTTGCTGGGGGTCAACACAACTAAAAACCCCTTGCCCCGCTGACGCAAGACGTTCTGTAACCGGACCAGTTTTTGCATGCGGTCGCGATTATCCTCTTCGGCCGCGATTTTGGAGGAATTATACCGATCCAGATAGGTTTGTTCAAACAGCCAGCGATCTTTCCCGATAATCACACGGGTCCCGCGTCCGGAGGCGGGGAAATTAAAAAGCGAATAGTTGATCTGGTTGTCGATCCGGACCAGCAACCCGCGGAAACCGATCCGGCGGATCAAGCGCTCCTCAAACTGCCGCTGAAACGTCCCGTTGAACCAATTCGTCGCGGTCCATTGGGGTTTTGGCATCTGCTCTTCGACTCCGCCCAACCCGTATTCGGGCAGAAGCCGCGTCCAGCGTTGAAACGAGGGCAGGAGCAGGACGACCACAAACAGCACGCTCGCCCATTTATAAAATCGAGTATCCATATTAAAACTGGAAATAAATGAAGGGGTTGAAATGACCGGTCGCGAGGGCAGCCGCCGACACGACCAGCAGGAGCCAGGCCACTCCATACCGGAGCGGAGCATTCCAGCGAACGTCCTTATCCCGTTCCGGCACCCGGGCCGACCAGCGATCCCAAACCGCGGGACCCCAAACAAACACGGGGGACAGAGCCAAAATCAGGGTCGACCGGGGGGTGATCCAATCGGGCCAGACGGGCATTCCATTGGCTCCCGCCAGGGCGGCAAAGAAATGGCCCGACTGGGTCAGGGTGGGCATGCGAAAAAGAACCCAGCCGCCGCAGACCAATAAAAAGGTGGCCGGCAGAGCCAGTCCCCGCGGAATCCGGGCCATGCGGGCGGACCCGATTAATTTATCCAGAGATAGGAAAAGTCCGTGATAACAGCCCCAGACGACGAAACTCCAACTGGCGCCATGCCAGAAACCGGACACGAGAAAAACCAGCCAGAGATTTAAATAGCCCCGGAACCGTCCGACGCGATTCCCCCCCAGCGGGATATAGAGATATTCCCGCATAAAGTTGGACAATGACATATGCCAGCGCCGCCAAAAATCGGTAAAATTCAGCGCGGTATAGGGTCGGTTGAAATTTTCCAAAAATTCGAACCCGAACATGCGCCCCAACCCGATGGCCATATCCGAATAGCCCGAAAAATCGAAATAGATCTGGAAGGCATAGGCCAACAAGCCCACCCAGGCGGTGCCGGGATCCAATCCCGTCGCCGGCGCCCCGAAAACGCCATCGGCGATTTCCGCCAGGGGATTGGCAATCAGAACCTTCTTGGCCATGCCAACCGCAAACCGCCAGATCCCCTCGAACATCTGTCGCGCCGGATGATCGCGCTCCACCAATTGCCGGGCCACGTCGTGATAGCGGACAATCGGGCCGGCGATCAACTGGGGGAACAGCACGATGTAAAGAATGTAGTCGCGCAAATTCCGCGCCGGAGGAACATGTCCCCAATAGACATCGACCAGGTAACTGATTTTTTGGAAGGTGAAGAAAGAAATCCCGATGGGCAGAATGACGGCAGTCCACGTAAGGGGGAGCACCTGAAACAGATCTAAAAAACGGTTGCTTTGCTCGACGAAAAAATTGGCGTATTTGAAATAGCCGAGGAGTCCGAGATTATAGATCAGGCAGACGGCGAGCCAAGCCCGTCGATGGAGGACCGGGGCGGTGGGAATCAACTTTTGGCCGATGTAATAATCAAGAGCGCAGGAGGCGCCCAGGACGAAAACAAACCGCGGCGCGCCCCAAGCATAAAAGATCAGGCTGGCCACCAATAAGACCCAGTTCTTGAGGCCCCAGGGAACCGCCCGGTAAACAATCAGGGTCAGGGGCAGTAATACCAGCAAAAAAAGAAGGGAGCTAAAAACCATGGAGGAATCGGTCTCCTTCGCACCCGGGACCCGCCAACCTTATCCGGCGGGCTTCAGGCGCCATAATACTTTTCCACCCATTCGCGAACGGATTCCTTGTGAATATCAATGATATCCAATTCGCGCTGGGCGTTTTCGGGAGAGTCCGAAGCATGGGCGGCATTGACCATGATGTCGCTCCCAAACTCCCGGCGAACCGATCCGGGCTGGGCTTTGGCCGGGTCCGTGGGGCCCAGCAGATAGCGAATTTTCTCCACCGCACTCATTCCCTTGTAAACCAGCGCCAGACAATTTTCAGACCCCGTTGTCGACTTATCGGAATCCAAGACTTCGGACGGAAGGAAACCGGTCATGAATTTGATAATTTGCTCGAATTGACGCTGACCGCAAATCGGCCCCAGAATATCGCCGACGGTTTGTTTCAATCCATCCGGGATGGCAAAACCGAACCCACACGATAGGAGTTCATCGGCTTTGGCGGCGGCGATCGATTTGAATTTTTCCTCCAGGACCGGCCGCACAGGGGCATAAAACTGCTCGGCCTGGGCCACCGTCATCCGGATTTTGCGCATCCCGATGATGCGCAGGCCCGAGCGGGACAGGAGATCGATGATATGTCCCGGCCGCACGCTGGGAAACCGAAAATTATCCGGCTTGATCAGCACCAGGGTTTTCTGGATGCCTTCGTCGAGGGCCACATCGGCGGCCGACTCCACCAAACCGCCATCCGGCTCGGAATATTCCGCCCACAACCGCAATACCGTCGCAGCCCGTTCGACCGACGGGGCGATCAGAACCGCCGGCTCGAAATATTTGATGGCCCCCGCCTCATCCAGCACCATGTCCCCATAGGTATCTCGAATGGTCTCGCCCCCCACCCAACCGGAATGGACATGCCCCGTGGCTTCGCGCACTTTTTGAATGGCGTTTTCACCCTCGAACAGCAGGAGAATCACCCGCCGGGGCCGCCCGGTCTGGGGATCCGGCGCATAATTGATGCGGACATAGTCGGAGAGCAACCGGGCCACTTCCGGATCGGCCCGATTACTTTGAATCAAGGAATCGGCATAGCGTTCAACCAGTTCCCGACTGGGACCGAACATCCGGGCGGCGACCAGATCCAATCCGGTGCGGCTCATCAGCCGGCCGATGACGCCACCGGTCCGGGATTTCGCGATGGTATAAGGGGTGATAAAAGCAAATGCCAGTTCTTGCGCCATACATCCTCCGGTCGGAACAGCCTCATCATTCGGTTGGGAATACAAAAATCAGACCCCGCTTGACAGGGGTGAGTAACATGATAGGGTTGACTCCCAACGAAATGCAACTCTTTATTCCAGAGCCGCGTCCGGCCTTTCTCCGAGGTACCGCTTCATGCGCCTGAAAAAAAATCCACCGCCCCCCATCCCCCCCCCCCTTTTTTCCGAATGGGTCCGCTCTTTGCTCAATCTGTGTTACGGTCGCTCGATCGAAACGGCCACGCGCCATGAAAAGTGGTTTTGCGCCATTCTGGCGCTTCGCCTGCGCCGTCAGGCGACCGGCGGCGGACATTCCTCCGCGGAGCCGGGCGCCCCGCCGGCCGTGACGGTGCATTTCATCCTCGACCCGTTCGACCCCTTCCGCCTGGCGTCCGGATCGTTGTTGTCAGACCCTTTCGAGGAGGATCTCAGCGCCGAGTTAAACGCCGTCGGTTTTTCGGTCGATGACCTGAACCCCTTCCGGCGCCACCCGAATGGCGGGCTGACGGAACCGGAACTATTTTGGATCGATTGGATCCATCTCCTATCGGTCGAGCCCGGCCCGTTCGACATCGCCGCGTTAGCACCCCGCTATCGGATGATTGCCCAAGCCACGCCCGGTGCGGAACACCCGCTGCTCTTTCCCGAACGGATCGATTCCCCTTTCGCCCCCCTGTTGATGGAAGCTCCAGAAACCGCCGAACCCGTCTCCTGGGGCGGGCAAACCCGCCATTTCTTTGATGCCGCCGGAAAATATTCCGTGCGGTGGGAAGGCGCCGAAACGATCCGGGCTCAACCGCGAAAGCTCGATTGGATCGCGACCGGATGCCCCCCCCACCGGCCGATCACCTTCTGGGAATCGGCGGCGCCGACGGGACCCGGCGCCGCTCAGCGCGAAAACGATCCGGCGGCGCTGGAGGCGGCCCAAGCCGCCCGGGATTGCCTGTCCCATTGGACCGGAGACACCGACACGGAACTGTCCCCGCAACGCCTGATGCGTTTGCACTTCCTGGTCAGCGCCGCCCTGCAAAAAAGCCTGCGTCAAGCCTGGGCCCATAACCCCACCCCCGCCGGACTGGCCGCGCATCGATTCCATTTCGCGTCGCCCGCCACCGGCTTGGGTCTGGCCGAATTCCTGCGCCTGTTGCTCGACGAGTACCATCTCGCCTGGGATGACGCCTGGGACCTGGCGCAAAAAAACACCCGCGTTTCCCTGTTGGAAGCGCCCGCCCAGGATTCTCCGACGGTCGCCGTGAAATGGTTGGAAGCCTTTCTGCCCCGCCACCTGGAAATCATCTACGAAGCGAATCGGCGCCATTTGGAACATGTCGCCGAAGTCTTTCGGGGGGACCTTCACCAGCTTCGCCGATTGTCCGTCGTCGAGGAAGGTCCTGATAAAAAGCTCCGCCTCCGTCACTGGTGTCTGCTCGCCGCCGGAACGGGCGAGGTATCCGCCCCCTTCGAATCCGACCAGGATCCGGCCTGGAACCTCCTGTCGCCCGGCCGCCTCAAAGTTCATCCGCAAGGGATCAATCTGCCCCTGGTTCTTCAGAAAACAAATCCGAACTTGACCGCCTTGATTTCCGATGCCATCGGCACGGAATGGATGACTCGGCCGGAAGAACTCTCCCAGCTGAAAAAATTCGCCCAGGATCGCGGGTTCCAGGAAGCGTGGATGACGATCAAGGCCGACCACAAAACCCAGACCGCCCGGGATCTCCAATCCGATTTGGGATACGCGCTCGATCCGACGAGTCTCTGGGAGGTTTACCCCGCCTCCTTCCGGATGAATAACCGGCATCTTCTGCTGCTGTTGGAGATCCTGTCCCGTTATCTTCAACTCCGCGAAAGTCTGGATTTTTCGCCGCCCCCCCGCACGGTTTTCCTTTTGGGCACGTTCGATCCGCGCGAGACCGGCGAATTTGCCCTGGTCAAACTGGCCCTGCATCTCCAGCAGTTGATCAACACCGACCCCCTGACCACCGATCGCCTGCGCCTGTTCACCCTGTTGAATCCCAACTCCGACCTGGTGGATAGCCTGACGCGGTCGGCCACTCAATGCGACGTGTTATGGGCGCCCGGGCATGAAACCTTTTCCACCGCCTGGATCCGCTATTTGTTCAATGGCGCGTGGATCCTCTCCTCCAAAGCCCGTCATCTATCGCAATTCACACATCCCCCGGATGTGCTGACCTTCGGGGAGCCGACCCTCGCCCCCAAAGGACACCATCCCCGGGGCGTGGTGGCCGGAAATGAAACCCTGCGCAATCTCCTGGAAAATCTGAACCGCGGGTTGTTCCCGCCCGGCCAGACGGTTTTCAAGCCCCTCTTGCAGCACCTGTTCGAGGCGCAGGATCCTTACCGGGTCCTCCTTGATTTTGCCGCCTTCAACGAGCGGCAAAAGGACATCGACCGGCTCTATGTCGAACCCGGCCGCGGCTGGCCCATGGTGTTGAATCAACTGGCACAAGGGGCGGACCTGATCCTGCACACCGGCGCCCGACTGCCCCCGGAAAAAAAGCGCAAGGGTTAGCCGGTTTTTTTGAATGTCTCCCCCTTTGCACCTTCCGTCTATTTCGTAGTAGTCTTGGGGTAGCCACGAAGGGACTACCGCCCGGCCCCGGCGCGGAACGCCGGCCGCCCCGAAGACCAGCCCTTGCGTTCCACCGGACGCAGTGTTTTGACTTCGAAATCCAGCCCTTCCCGTCCGAGCAGCCGTTCCAATTCGGCCAGCAGGGTGGCCAGCGGTTTCACTTTCCAGGTGTGATCGCCATCGATCACCAGGCGCACCGGGATTTCAGCGGACGGACGGCAGTCGAATTGCACCGGGACCATTCCCGGATAGGCGCGCAAAACGGCCCCCAGCGACTCCAAAAAAGGACCGGTCATCTGTTGGGCATTCAATTTTATTCGAAGGTGAAGGGCGGCCTTTTCAGCCCATTTGGCCAGCGGGGTCACCTCGTCCACTCGCAGAGAGGGCCGTTCGCGACTCTGGTCGAGGGTCCCCGTCACAAACAACAGGGCATCCTCGCGGCAAATATCGGAAAAGCGTTCGAAGGTGTCCGCAAACATCACGCAATCCAGACTACCCGTGCGATCCAGCGCGGCGAACATGGCCATTTTTTTGCCCTGCGACGGCCCTTTTTTCATCAGCATCGTGCGGAATTGCGTCACCATGCATCCGATCCCCACCGGGGTTTCAGCCTGAACCCGGTCCGTTTGCGAAGCCGTCACCCCCCGGGGTTGATTGAAACATTCAGTGATATACCAGTATTTGGAGAGCGGATGATTGGTCACATAAAAGCCCAGCGTATCCTTTTCCGCCGCGAGCATCTCGTCCTGGGTCCAGGCGGTGACCGTCGGATAGGTCAATTTCTGGTTTTCGGCGGCCAGCCCCGCGCCGGAATCGAAAAAGCTCATCTGGCCCGACACCCGATCCCGGGCATCCGACTGGGCGGCTTGAATCGCGGAATCGATGGCGGCAATCATCGCGGCCCGATGCCCCTTCTCGCCCGCCACGCCATCGAAGGCGCCACACTTGATCAGGGCTTCCACCGTCGACCGGTTGACCCCGCGCGGATCGACGGATCGGCAAAAATGGAATAAATCCTCGAATTTCCCCACCGTCCGCCGCGCGGCACAAATCGCTTCCACCGCGCCCGCCCCCACCCCTTTGACCGCCCCCAACCCAAACCGGACCGCGTTTTCATCGACGGTAAAATCGTGTTCGGACACATTGATATCGGGCGGCGCGACGGTAATCTCCATCCGCTCCGCATCGGCCATAAACACGGCCACTTTGTCGAGATCCCCGCACTCGAAGGTCAGCGAGGCGGCGAGAAACTCCCGGGGATAATAGTGTTTAAAATAGGCGGTCTGATAGGCCACGATCGCATAGCGGGTGGAATGGGCCTTATTGAACCCGTATTCGGCGAACACCTCGATCAGGGCGAACAGCTCCTCCGCCTTTTTCTGGTTAATCCCGTTTTCCTCCGCCCCCTTGAGAAAATGGGGGCGTTCCTCCTCGATCACCGATTTCTTCTTTTTGGAAATCGCCTTGATCAAGGTTAACGCCCGGTTCAAGGGCAATTTTCCCAGGCGGTTGACCACCTGCATCACCTGCTCCTGGTACACCATGACGCCATAGGTCTCGGCCAGCAGGTCGTCGATCAAGGCATGGATGGGGGGCACCGGGGCGGACCCGTTTTTGCGATTGCAATAATCGTCGATCAATTTCATCGGTCCGGGCCGGTACATGGCGTTGGCGGCGATCAAGTCCTCGATGCGGTTGGGTTGCATTTTCTGCAGGACATTGCGCATCCCCTCCGATTCAAACTGGAACACCCCGACGGTCCAGCCCTGGCGGAAAATCTCGAACACGCCCGGATCGTCGAGCGGCAAGGTTTCGGGATCGATTTCGCGCCCGGTGGTGCGGCGGACCAGATCGCGCGCCCGCTGGATGATCGTCAGCGTCCGCAATCCCAGAAAATCCATTTTCATCATGCCGACTTTTTCGCAGGTCGGGCCGTCCCACTGGGTGATGATCTGGTCGCCTTTCTGCCGACAGAGGGGCACCAGGCCTTCCAGCGGTTCGTCGCACACCACCACCCCGGCGGCGTGGACCGAGGCATTGCGCGCCAGCCCCTGCAGGCACCGGGCATGATCGATCAGCGTGTGGAATTGCGGATCGTCATTGTAGCGACGCTGGAGTTCGGGCTCGTCGGCCAGCGCCTTGTCGACCGTGATCTTGGGATCATCGGGGATTTTCTTGGCGATCGCATCCACCTCGGACAGGGGAATATTCATCACCCGGCCGACATCGCGGATCGCGGCGCGGGCCTTCAGGGTTCCATAGGTGATGATCTGCGCCACATGCCCGTATTTTTCGCGAACATACTGAATGACCTTTTCCCGGCCTTCCTGGCACATGTCGATATCGATATCGGGGTCTTCGGCCCGCTGAGGGTCGGTGAACCGTTCGAAGAGCAGGCCGTAGCGGAGCGGATCGACATCGGCAATGCCCAGGGAATAGCCGAGCAGCGTGGCCACCCCGCTGCCCCTGGGCGCCGCGGGAATGTTTTGACTGCGGGCATACTGAACAAAATCGTTGACGATCAGAAAATACGAGCTGTACCCCTTGTCGCAAATCACCTTCAACTCCCAGTCCAGCCGGCTCCGATATTCCGGGGGAATGCCGGCGGGCGCAAAACGCTTTTCCAGGCCGCTCCAGGCCAGTTTCCGCATGTAGTCGTTCGGCGGACTGCCATCCGGCGGATTGAATCGCGGCAGGTGTTTGGATTTGAAATCCATGTCCACATTGCACAGTTCGTTGATCCGCAAGGTATTTTCGACGGCTTCCGGATATTCGGCAAAAAGGGCCTTCATCTCCCCGACGTCCTTCAGATACAGTTCCGGAGAATAGTGCATGCCCGTGGCATCCGTGAGCATCTTCCCGGTGGAGATACAGGTCAGCACCTCATGCGAAGCTTTGTCCTGTCGATCGAGAAAATGGACATCGTTGGTGCCGACCAGGCCGATTTTTAGTTTCCGGGCGAGGCTCGCCAACTCGGGGTTGACCTGCTCCTGATCGGGTTCCCCCTGCTTCATCAACTCAATGAAAAAACGGTCGCGTCCGAAAATTTCCAGGTATTCGGCGGCGATGCGTTCGGCGGCCGGACGATCGTTGCGGAGCAAGGCGGTGGGAATTTCTCCGCCCAGGCAGGCGCTGGACGCAATCACCCCCTCCTGGTGCCGCGCCAGCAGTTCCCGATCCACCCGGGGCTTGTAATAAAACCCCTCGAGATAGGCCCGGGAGGATAATTGCATCAGGTTGCGCCACCCGACGGCATTCATCGCCAGCAGTATCAGGTGATAGGCCGCATCGGACTGATTGCCCATACTGCGATCCTGCCGGGTGGTCGGCGAGATATAGGCTTCGATGCCCAGGATGGGTTTGATCCCAATCTCCCGCGCCTTGTTGTAAAATTCCACCGCGCCGTGCAGATTCCCGTGATCGGTCAAGGCCAGGGCCGGCATGCCGAAACTCTTGGCTTTTTTGAGTAGGTCGCCGATCCGGGCGGCGCCATCCAACATCGAAAAATGCGAATGAACATGTAAATGAACGAAACTCATGGAGGACTCCTGAAAACGCTTATTTTAGCGCGAACCAGGCAACCCCGTAAAGGATCTTTTATTTTTTCAGGATCCCGTTGCTTTTTGCGCCCATTCCGAATACCTTTTCGGCATGAATGGCAACCCTTCGCCGGTGATCCTGGACGCCCATGTCCACCTTTACCCCTGTTACGATTTGACCCGGGCCCTGGACGGTTTAAGGTCCCGGCTCGGTCAGTGGGCGGACTCCGAATCTCACGACACCCGCTATCTGGCGATGGTCGCCGAGCGGGTCGGTAATCCCACCCTGAAGGAATTGATCGACGGACCCCGAACCCAATCCGGAGGGACATGGACCGCGACGGCGGCGGATGGGGAGGCGGCCTGGCTCTGCCGGAATGCCTCTGGGGCCGAGCTGACCTTGATCGTCGGCCGTCAATTCGTCACCCGTGAAAAGATGGAGATCCTGGCCCTCGGCTCCCATCCGACCCGCTGGGACGGATTGCCCATCCGGCAAATCATCGAAAACTTGCGCGCGGAAGGCCAGGTGCCCATCCTGCCCTGGTCCCCCGGCAAGTGGTTATTTGAACGAGGTCGAATCGCCCGGGATCTGGTTGAACAGATGGGCCCGGCTCTGGCGCTGTGCGACACCGCCATCCGACCGCGCCAGATCCCCGCATCGACGATTTTCCGGTTGGCCCGGCAGGCGGGTTGCCGGATTCTGGCCGGTTCGGACCCCCTGCCCGTTCCCGGCGAGGAAGCGGGACTGGGGGGTTATGCCAACGGACTGCCCGAGGCGAATCCCACCGGAAATGCGGTTGAAATCGTGCAAGACATCTTGAAAAACCCATCGAGCCGGGTAACGATTCTGGGGCAGCGAAACAGCCTCGGGCAGGCCCTGATCCGGATGATTCGGTATCACCGCCGGTCCGCCCTCCCCGGTTAATCCGGCGGCAGTTCCTCGTGCTCGCTGCTGACCACGAGATTCCGTTCATCCCAGAGGTTGAAATAGTAAACGGTAACGCCCGGAGGCAGGATGGCCGAGGCCCGCCGGGCATTTACGGCCAGATCGGCCGGGAGGGTCATCCATTCCCGCTGTTGCCACGGGTTGGAGCCCGTCGTGTAGTTCAGTTCAGCCTTCAGGATCGGCGCCGGACTCTCGAATGAAATCCAGGCGGTACGCCCCGTTCGGCCGGTCCGTTCAATCCGGGCCAGGGGGACTCCGGATTTCAACAGGGTGTCGGCCATGGCCTGGATCTCCGGGGGATTCTCTCCCGGTTCTCCATGACCGTGAGGCATGCCGACCCGCACCGCCAAAATCCGCGCGGCTGGACCGAGACGATAGGATTTTTTCAATGAATCCAGCGGGAAAGCAAAATCCGTGGTTCCGGTGACCCACAACATCGGCACTTGGACCCGCGGAAGATACACCGACGGATCCCAGTTCGTGAGCCAGCGTCGGGCCTTTTCATTTCCCATCTTCTGGAATTCGCTCAACCAGACGGAGTTGTCGCCCAGGAATCCGCACCCATAGACGGGAGCGGCAAACTTGAATCGCGGGTCAACCCCGGCCGCAATGCACGCCAGGTATCCCCCCCACGATATTCCCGTCAGCCCGATCTTCTCCGGGTTGACCGCCGGAAAAGATCGGATCAACGAATGGGCCAGAATAACATCCGCGACGGCATGAAAGGTCCACTGGTCCTGGAGCGGTTCGTCGATCTGATCGAATCCGCCCCACCCGCCCGGTCCGCCGTATTCGTGACGCGGATGATTCAGGTATCCGTCGCCGCTGACACAGCCGCACGTATCCATGGCGATGGCGGCATACCCGCGACTGACCCACAACTGAACCCAACGAATGAACGCCGAGCCGCCGCCGCCATGCACGAGTACCATCGCCGGGACTTTCTCTCCCGGCTCCGATGGGGGCAGGCCATAGTAAGCAAACACCCGGGTCGGCTTTCCCTTCCAAGGCAACCCCTCGTAGAATAGCGCTTTGACCTGATTGCTACTGCGTTCGGGATCGTCGAAGGTCCGGGGTGCAATCGAGAGCGATTGCAGATCCCACGGCACGGAGCGAGAGTCCGTTGCGCGGGCGCCTTCCGCGAAAAGGGCCGCCGCATCAAGGGTCATCGGACACCGCTTATTATCGTGTCATAAATTGACCGGGCGCGTTTCTGAAAGGCTTCGCGCGAGTGATGCTCCCGCACATACCGGCGCGCGGCTTCAGCCAGCCGCCGATTGCCTTCCCGGTCTTGCGGGATTTCCACCAGCGCCTTGCCCCACGCCGCGGGATCCGGGGCGATGAGATGCGCGATTTCGGGCGTTAGAACCTGGGTATGGGTCGGCAGGCGGGTGGCCAGCACCGGCTTGCCCGAATCGAGATAGGAATAAATTTTCATCGGGGTGTTGATCCCCTGGGTCCTGGGCGACACCAGAAAATCGGCGGAAGCCAAAAATCCGCCCAGTTTCCCTATCGGTTGTTGAGGCTGCAATATCACCCGCCCCGCCAGCCCCAGATGCCGGACCCGGCCGGAATATTTTTCGATTTCAGCCGGCTTCCCACCAATCAACACCAGGGTCCCCCGTCCGCCCTGGATGACGGCTTGCGCCCACCCGTCGAGCAGAAGATCGATGCCCTGATACGATTCAAAATTACCGACATACATGAAACAGGGTCGCTCAAACCCCTTTTCGAGCGAAAGGTCCAGGTCGCTCGGCGTTCCGGGCGAATCGTTTAACAGCGACACGTCCGGCAGGAGAAAGGTGGTCCGCGCCCCGAGCCGGATCGCCTCCTCTTCGAGCGAACGACAAACGGGGATGACGGCCAATGCCCGGCGTAAAACCGCTTTTTCCAGCCGGTTGAAAAAGGGGCGGAAGACGCCCAGCCACCGATGTTTTTCGATCATCTGCTGGCTCAGCGAGGAATCCATGTCGTAAATATAAGGAAGGGGCCGCGCCGAGGGTTGGGCGAAACGGGCCATGAATACGGATTCTTCCACGGCATGAATCAGATCGTAGGAGTGGGTGCGCAGACGGCGGCGGAAAAGGTGAAGCAGTTGGAGATCGCAGGCCAGTTTTTTCAACGAAAAACCGGGGCGGATTCCGGATAACCCCTTCCGGCGCGGGATCCGGATCAGTGTCACGCCCGGATACCGCTTCTCTTCTCCCTCGGCATAGGTCAGGACATCGACCGAATGGCCCTGGGCGGACAATACCTCCAACAACAGATCGACCGCGATTGGAGTGCCCCGGTTTTGGTAAAAGGGGTGCGGTGCGAGGAAAAGTATTTTCATGCCGTCAATTTCGCTCGAAAGTGCCCAGTTTACGCCGTAACGCGTTGTAGCCGATCAAATGATCGATCAGGAAGGTGGCCATATATTGGAAGGGGATCCCGCCGACGGTTTTGCGGCGCAGCCGATCGCAAGAGCGACACAACCCGAGCGCCTGGACATCGTGCTTCAGGTTGTTCCGCAACGCCTGATAGGCCGGCCCATTCCAAATTTCACGCAGAGAGGCGGTATTGACATTGCCCATCGGCATCGCCACATGATAATCCTGGGGACAGGGCGCCACCGTTCCATCCCAACAGATCACCATCGCATACCAGGGAAACGTACAGCGGGCGGTCAGGGTTTCCGGACTGCAATCGCACTGACCGGGTTCCGCCCAGGTGTATTCTTCCTTGACGATCACCTCATCCAAGCCGGCGGCCAGAAAGCGTTGGGTCAGCTCCCGGATGGACTCGGGCGTCTCGCCGGTCGGCGTTTGGCGGAACCGGATGCGCTCGACCACAATATAGGGCGCCTTGCGCTTCAATTCGCGTTTGCGCTTTAAGAGATGAAACAGATGGGCCAGGGTTTGATCGAAATCCGCCCCGACTCGAATCGATTCATAGGCCTGTTTCGAAAAACCATCCACCGAAAACGATACCATGTCCGGAGGATCCGCAAGCAAGGCTTCGGCCCGATCCGGGGTCAGGAGGGTGCCATTAGAATGGAACCGGGTTTTAAGTCCCGCCCGCCGGGCATAGGCGAGCATGTCGAACAGGTGGGGGTTGAGCAGGGGCTCTCCGCGATGATGGAGATAGAGGTCATTCACAAATTCGCAGGCTTCATCGACAATTTTTTTGAATACCGACAGGGGCAACAAGCCTTTTTGGCTGTCGGGCACACATCGGTTGGGACACATCACGCATTTCAAATTGCAGGCATTGGTCGTTTCAACCCACAGGCGCAGGGGCATGGATTTTAACCGGATCGCCCCCCGCTTGTATTCGTATAATATTCGCAACAAATGAGTTGCGTTTCGTATCGGATTCATCTGGCTCCCTTGATTCAGACGAGTTATAGCACATTCCCGGAGCGGACGCAAGGAGGTGCCCCGCCCTGGCCGTCTCTACTTTGGACTGCGGGACTTCAGTCCCGCTTTTTCTTC
>CAZCDO010000017.1:0-32215 GCA_964497135.1 uncultured Verrucomicrobiota bacterium | reverse complement strand
CCTCCACCGCCACCGCGCGAGGGCCGGGTACAAGGCACAACCCGACTACCCCTACGACGAGGGTGACGACGACGAGTACAAGCAGGTTCATATCGAATATCATTCTGTCCATCCTTTGAACAACTGGAACTATGACACAGGGGGGCGGGGATGTAAAGGGATTTTTTTTGATGCGGAAATGCCGCCAGGGCGTGTCAACCCCACGGCCTGCCGGTACACCGGTTAATGGGGATCCAGGGATCGCGCTTCGCGAAACGCGCGCCGCACAAAATCGTATGCCAGTTTAGGCCGGCGGTACTCGTCCAGGGTTCCCTTGTCGTTGATCGTGCGGGGGCGTTTGAGGGCATGGGCACTGGTGTAGGTCCGGGCGTCGGCAAAATGCCAGAGCGCAAGACCGCTGACGCGGGGACGATCCTTAACAAAGCGGCAGATGGTGTCCAGCATCTCAGCCTGGAACTCCTCGGACCAATGCGCCCGGAAGCGATCGCGCCAACCCCATATGGCGCCGGCCCCGAATTCGCTGATGATGAACGGCTTTCGGCCCAGTCCGCGTTTGTCGAGTTGGCGGATGAAATCGTCGAAAAACGGCACGACTTCGTCCACCGGCCGGACTTTCTCCATGTCTTGGGCATACCATCCGGGATAGGCGTTCATGCAAATGACATCCACTTTTTCGTAATGCAGGTCGCCCCCGCGATGGAAGGAGGCGTAGGTGACCAGTCGGGTGGGATCCTCCTGGCGGACCAACGCGATCAGACGGTCATACAAGCCGGCGGCTTCCGGTTGTGCCGAGGGGCCCTCGTTCAGGAATCCCCAGAGGACGACGGACGGATGATTGAAGCTGTTTTGAATCATGAGCCGTGTCTGACGCAGTTGGGCGTCGCAAAAAGCGGGATCGACGGCGTGTTCGACGGGGTTGCCCCAGGCGAGCGACTCCTCCCAGACCAGGAATCCGAGTTGGTCGCACAAATCCAGGAAGCGCTGGTCTTGCGGGTAATGACAGCCGCGGACAAAGTTACAGCCCAAGTCTTTGAGAAATTGGAGATCCTCGATCAGGAGCGGCAACGGTTGGACCGGCCCGAATTCGGGATGGGACTCGTGTCGGCAATACCCGAGCAGTTTTTGCGGTTGGCCGTTGACGCAAATCCGGTCGCCCGCCACGGTCACCGTGCGGATGCCGAAGCGTTCGGTGATCGCATCGTCCGCCAGGGAGACGGTGACGGTGTGCAAGTTCGGTGATTCCGGCGACCAACATTGAAACGCCGGCACCGTGAGATCGAGCCGCACATGCCGGTCGCGAACGTCCAGGGAAAAGGGCGCCGGATGTTGACGATCAAAGGCCACAGTGAAGGCGAGGGTGGGCGGGACGTTTCCGGAAACTTCGATGTCGAGGGTAACGGTTCCGCTGGCGGGATCCTGCGTACTGACGCGAACCCGTTCGAGGTTACAGGCCGGCAATTCGTGCAATTCCACGCCGCGGTAGAAACCGCCGTAGGCATAGAAGTCGTAGAATTGGGAGAACAGCGGGGTTCGCTTGAAATCGAACCGATTATCGATGGCGATGAGGAGCGAATGGTCGTTCCCCGCACCGGACGGGAATTCAATCTCGGCGCCGGAATAGGGCAGATCGAGGGTGCCAACGGGTTGGTTATCCCAGAAGACCTGCGCCCAGAGGCCGATTCCTCCGAAGCGCAGTTTCAGTCGCCGGTCGGCCTGGGTTTCCACCCGGCACCGGTAGAGTGCCAACCCGCGTTGGCCGGCGTATTTCGGCGTTACATCGAAAACGCCGGGCACCGAGAGCAGGTCATCGAACTGCACAGTGGCCGGATCCAAGGATTCCACAGTGGCCGCCGCGCCCAGGAATCGGAAATCCCATATCCCGTCCAGCGAGCGCCAGGCGCGTTTCGAATAATGCGGATAAGCGTTCAACAAACTCCTCCGACTGAAGATCGTTGATGTGACTTTTAACGTAAAGCCCGTCGGGAGGGAAGCGCTTAATTTCGGCCGGAGGCGACCGGGAACCGGGCAGGGCTGCAATGCCGTCTTGATTTCACCCCGCCGATCGGCTACCTTTTCCCGACCCATCGATCGGGGAGGACGGCATCACGGGTGTGAGCCGGGCCCATACCCCAAGCGATCGAACCTAATTGATCATGATCAAAAAAATCGTCTTGGCATGTCTGGCGGCCCTGTTCGTCGTGGGATTTATGGAGGGGATTGCCCGCTGTCTGGTTTACCAGCGAAACGGGCGCTACTCTTTTGCTTTGTCCCAGTGGTCATCGGATTTTAAAACCCGGATGGCCCAGCCCCGAAGCCGCCTCGCCTCGAAAGATCAGGGGTTGGACGAATGGGCCACTTATGTTCATTCGCCCAGTGAAATCAAGCGTTTAATTCCGGCCTTTCGATCCCAACATGTGGCTTTTGGCAACACTCCGTTCAGCCAATTGAAGACCGCCGAGACCATTGCGGTTGTGCGGGATTCAGCCGGCCATTTATGCAATAAGCCCGGGGAGGCTTACGATCTGTATTTTTTGCGATCGAGAATTTACAACCCCTTTGACCCGATCGTTTACAAAGCCCGCGCCGGGGAGGAGCCGACGGGTGAGGTTTTGGCGTTTCGCGAACGATACACTTTGATGCCGAAACGAAACACCATCGATGCCTTGGGGGATCGGGTCACGGTTCCCGCCTCGACCTCGTCCAACCTGATTCTCGTGGTCGGCGACAGTGTGGCCTTTGGGGCGGGATTGAGCGATGAGGAGACCCTCGCTTCGCAATTGCAAGGACTTCATCCTGAATGGCGCTTTATCAATGTGGGGGTCAGCGGATGCAACGCGCGGGACAATCTGTCGCGTTTGGATCAGCGCTTGAAACTGTTTGGTTCCCAAGTCAAAGGAGTTATCTACGTGCATTGTGAGAATGATTTCGGCGCCCGGCGGGGAGACGATCCTGCCCGAATTATGTCCGAACTCGCCCGGCGCCTGGATGAGTCCTCCATTTCGAATCGTGTTTTGGTGTATCAGATGTTCATTTATCGCGCATTGCCGGATTTGTTTCGAGAGCGACCGGCGGACGAGACCTGCCGTTATTTTCAACTTAAATTCGAGATGTTGACGGAAGCCCGTCAGCGGGGGTTTGAAACGATCGATTTCTACGCGATCGTCGACCAGTATCGGAAGGCGCAAGGGTCGCCCCTAGCCGGGGTTAATTTATATGTGGATCACTGCCATTTTTCGGTATTGGGAACGCGGTTGGTGGCCGAGTCGATTCCCGGATTGGGGATTCGGCCCCGTGATTGACCGGCCTGAGGCAGTGATTCAACGCCGGAGTTGCCTTCAACCCCGTCTTCTGGTACAAACCTGCCCATGAAACCCACCTGGCCGATTGAGGGCAACGCGCGACCCACCGAACGATCCCCTTCCACTTCGGTTTCCATGCGCCGGAGAGCCACCCTCCAAGCCCTTATCCTGGCGGTGCTGGCCGGGGTTCTGGGGTGGAAATTCAACCAGTCGACTCCCGCCCTGATTCTGACCACCATCGCTGGCGTCAACCTGATCTGCGGGTGGTTTCTCCCCGCCGTGTTCCACGCCATCGACAAATTCGTTCAAGCGGTCGCTCGTTGGATTGGAATCGCGATGACCTGGATTCTGCTGGTCCCTTTTTATTATTTATTTTTCGGCATGGCCCGCCTGTGTCTGGCTATTGGCGGTAAGGATCCGATGTGCCGGTCCTGGAATAAAAACCAAACCAGCTATTGGGTCGAACGGCCCCCGGTTTCCGATCCGGCCTATTACACCCGCCAATATTAATGAACATTCTCGGCATCAGCGCCTATTATCACGATTCCGCGGCCGTCCTCGTCCGCGATGGGCGGATCCTGGCGGCTGCCCAGGAGGAACGGTTCTCCCGTAAAAAACACGATGCCGGCTTTCCGGCCCAGGCCATCCAGTACTGTCTGCGGGAGGGCTCGGTCGGCCCCGGAGACCTCGATGCGGTGGCCTTTTACGATAAGCCCATCAATAAATTCGGGCGGATCGTGGAAACCTATTTCAGCGTGGCGCCGAAAGGTCTCCAGTCCTTCATGATGGCCATGCCCATCTGGATCAAGGAGAAGCTTTGGATTCCGCTCGAAATCGAAGCCGAACTCGAAAAATTGGGATGTACCCGGCGGCCGCAACTGTATTTCCCGGAGCATCACGAATCGCACGCCGCCAGCGCTTTTTATCCCTCTCCGTTCCCGGAAGCCGCTATTCTGACGCTCGACGGGGTGGGCGAGTGGGCCACCTCGACCCTGGGCGTCGGCGAGGGGAATCGCTTGCGCATTCTCAAGGAGATGCGGTTTCCCCACTCACTGGGTTTGCTCTATTCCGCGTTTACCTATTTCACCGGGTTCAAGGTCAATTCCGGCGAGTATAAATTGATGGGGCTGGCGCCCTATGGACAACCCCGGTATGTTCAAATCATCCGGGATCATCTCCTCGATCTCAAGGAGGACGGATCCTTTCGCTTGAACCTGGACTATTTCGGGTATCTCGACGGGTTAACCATGACCAACTCCCGGTTTGCCGGATTATTTGACGGTCCGGCCCGAAAAGCGGAATCCGCCATTACCCGCCGGGAAATGGATTTGGCCCGATCCATTCAGGAAGTCACCGAAGAGATTGTTTTGCGCATGGCCCGTTTTGCCCGTCGGGAAACCGGGAAGCGCACGCTCTGTCTCGCGGGCGGGGTGGCCCTGAATTGCGTGGCCAACGGTCGACTTCTGCGCGAAAAGATTTTTGACGAGATTTGGATTCAGCCCGCTGCCGGAGATGCCGGGGGCGCCTTGGGTGCCGCACTGTTGGTCTGGCATGCGGCGCTCGACAAACCCCGCCAGGCGGACGGGAAACGGGATCAGATGCAAGGATCTCTGCTGGGGCCTGAATTTGACGACGACACCACTGCTGAATTCCTGGCCGCACATCACTATCCCGCCCAACGATTCAACGACCTTTCCGCCTGGGCCGCTGAAATCGCCCATCAGATCGATGACCAGAAAGTCATCGGCCTCGTCCAGGGCCGGATGGAATTCGGGCCCCGCGCGCTGGGTAGTCGATCCATCATCGGGGATGCGCGGTCGGCGGACATGCAATCCCTGATGAATTTAAAGATCAAGTTTCGGGAATCGTTCCGACCGTTCGCGCCCGCCTGCCTCGTGGAGCGGGCTTCGGAATATTTTGAAATCGATCGGCCATCGCCCTACATGCTGTTGGTGGCGCCCGTTCAGGCGGCGCGGTGTAAACCGGTCGATGCCGTCCGGCAACCGGACGATTTGCGCGAATGGATCAACCAGATCCGGTCGGACTTGCCGGCGATCACGCATGTCGATCATTCGGCCCGGGTGCAAACCTTGGATCCTGAAATCCATCCCGGCTTCCATGCCATCGTCAAGGCCTTTGAGGCCCGCACCGGGAGCGGCGTGGTGATCAATACCTCGTTCAATGTCCGGGGCGAGCCGATCGTCTGCACGCCGGAAGATGCCTATCGCTGTTTCATGCGCACCGAGATGGATGTGCTGGTATTGGGACGGCATATTTTGTACAAGAAAGACCAGCCGCTTTGGACGGAGAAGTCCAATTGGCGGCAGGACTATGTGTTGGATTGACAGGAGCAACGAACCATGCGCTTCATCCGGTATCTGGGTCGATTGTTGGGGGAATTCATCGGGTTCGCCGGGCAGAACAAGGCCTGGTGGATCATCCCCATGGTGGTGATTCTGTTGTTGATGGGGTTTCTGATCCTGGCGACGCAAACCGCCGCCCCCTCCTTCATCTACACCTTGTTTTAAAGAGTCTCTTTGAAATTTCAGCGGCAATCGGTCTCTGCGGGACCGGAAAACAATAGAACACAGGCGGGCAGCCCAGGGAGAAAGGCAGCATGAAAGCAACAGGCAAGTTGGTTGAGATTTTTAAAACCGTTCAGATCACGGATAAATTTCAGAAGCGCGAATTTGTTTTGGAATATGCACCCAATCCCAAATATCCGGAATTGGTTAAATTCGAAATCGTTCAGGATAAATGTGCCCTGTTGGACGATTTCAAGGTGGGGGATGCGGTGGAGGTGGACTTCGATCTTCGCGGCCGCAAATGGACCGATAAGCAGGGCGAAGTCCGTTATTTCACAACCGTCCAGGCCTGGCGGGTCAGTTCGGCTGAGGGCGGCGCGAGCAAGGCTTCCGCGAAGCCTGCGGCCGGCGGGTCTGACGAGGATACGACGGATTACGGCGGCGGCAAAGAGAGCGAAGATCCTTTCTAATCTTGGGAATGAATCGGCAGTGCCCCCGGTTGCCAAGGTCATGACGGCCAGGCGGCTTAACCGGCGCGGCATTTGAAGTGCCAAAAACCGAATTTCAACCGCCAGAGCAAGACTTCGGCGCGCCCCAGTATTTGGTAGAGCAGGCGGCGTGCGGTGCCGACACCAGAGAGGCGCTGGTTATCCCAGAATAGGCGGGGAATCCAACGGAAATTCGTTTCGTAACATTCCCTGAATAACGCCAGATGGTCCCGGGTCATGTGCGCCAGGGTGAAGGGGGACGTCGCGGGGATGGGGCCTGGCGGTTCATGAAAGATGGGGAAGACCGTGAGGGGACGCTGACGCCAGCGACGCATCCAGGCCAGGGCTTTGCCCGGATCGTCGGGGGATTCACCCGGCAGTCCCAGGATCAGGCTGACTACAGGGAAAAAGCCCGCTTCCACTAAACGATTCAAGGCCTCGTCGACCATGTGGGGCCATTCCTCGGGGGTGGAAGATCCGATTTTCCCGGGACAGATCTCATTGAGCAGTGGGCCATTCAGTGTTTCCACGCCCAGGTTGACCCAAAGATATTTTGAGGCCCCGGCTCCGGGAAGTTGTCGGCGGATGGTCGCGAGATCTTTCAAGCTGAATTGGAGGACCGATCGGACATTGGCGTGATCGATCTGCATGAATTTCAAATCCGGGATTTGCCGCATGCGCCCAACCAGATCCAGCACCGCATCGGGGTTGACGCGCGGTCCCTGTCCTCCATAGCGAAAAAAATCCTCGCTCGTGCTGAGTGCGGTGGACGATCCGCTGGCGACATTGGTCCGGAGATCGGAAAGAATGAGGTCGGGCGGAAAATGGAACATGGGGATATCGGCCATGACACAGAATCCACAGCCGAAGCCGCATCCGCGCGAACATTCCACAGCCCCCAGCGTGGCGGGCCCCAGGAGGGGACGGACGGCAGGACCGGCCGAACCCTCGGCGCGAACCCGGCGCGGCCGGGGGCGATCATTGAGGAGATCCTGAAAAAAGGCAGGTCCGTCCGCTTCGAAATAACCTTCGAAAAAGTGATCGATCTGTGTAGCGAGAGGATCTTGCGGTTCGCGGAACCATTGCCAGGTACCGGGTCCGCCAAAGACGATTTTAAATCCCCACCGGTCGCGGGCGGGGGAGAGGCGGGTGAGCAATTCACGGGTGAAGACCCGGGGATAGAGCTGGCCGGGATTGAAGGCGGACGTGGTGGTGTTGCTCATGGCGAAGCCGCGGGGATCACCGGACGAGAGGGCGACGATTTTGACCCAGGGCCCGAGCAGGCGTGGCAGGGCTTCGGGCGTGGTACAGACGACCTGGTCGGGCCCGAGTCCGCCCGGGGCGCACAAGACGGCCTCCATTCGGCGCAGGCCCAAGGGCGCCCGGTAGGTGCGTCCATCAGGGCGGGTCGGGAGGGGCGGAGCAAGCAGGCGGGTTTCGAGCCAACGGGGGATAAACGTCGTCTGCATCCCGGCGAGAATACCCTCGAACACGCAGGCATAGTCGGCTGAAAGCGACCGCTCCGCAACCAGGATGACGGGCGGGCGCAATGCGGAAGTCATGGGTGGGTGGGGCTTTCGGGAAGGGCAGAGTGTCGGCGGCGTTTCAGGAGATCGGTAATGCGCCCCTCGCCGGATCGGGTCGCGCGGATTTCACGAAGCGCTTCGTCGGGGTGATGATCGTTGAAATTGATGTCGCCATTGATCGGGCCGTTGGGATGGCGGGGGAAAATGATGGCGGCGGAAGGACAGAGACGGGCACAGGCCGGGCATCGGTTTTTACAATTCCAGGGCTGGACCACTTTCGGGACCTGCCCGGTTTCACTCGAATAGACGCCGAACAGGCAGAAATTCACGCACTGACCGCATTTTTTACAGCGAGCCTCATCCAGCGTGGGAAACCAGGGATCCCAGGGATGAGATACACCGGGAGCACTGGGTTCCGGTTGAGTGACCACGGTCGGGCTGGTGGGCGAAGCGTCCGGCGAGAGATGGGCGCGCAAGGCGGTCCAGTAAGCTTCAAACTCAGAGTCCGACAGGGCTCGCAGATCGACGAAAGTCCATTGGGCGAGGGTTTGGGGATTGAGGTTGGGACTTCTTTGGAGGAGCGACCGGACCGCGCGCGGATGGCAGGCCAGCACGAGACCCCGATCCCAGAGTGCCCAATCGGACAAAAGATCCGGGGCGATCGCACTGATTCCACACAGGGAATCGAGGGCGTGATAGGGGATGAGATCGGCCTGGAGCCGATTTTCGATAGCCTGCCATCGGGACTGAGGGAGAACCTCAGGATCCGGACAGCGACAAATCAGAACACCGGAGTAGGGGGATGACATGTTTTTTTAAAATTCTATTTCCTTGGAGAAGAACCCGCGGAAATCGCCAGGAGCCGTCCGGCATCATTTCGGCAATAGAGCAAGCCATTGGCCAGGACGGGGACGGTCCAGCAGGTTCCTTTGAGAATGGTGCGCTTAGCGAGTTCCTGGTAGCTATCCGGAGATGCGACCGCGATGGCCAGGTCACCGCGTTCGCTTAGGATGATGAGCTTGCCGTCAGCCATGGATAGGGAGCCGAACCCAAATCCGGCATATTCCCATTTGACGGCGCCCGTGGTCCATTCGATGCATTTAAGCGTTCCACCGCCGGCATTGCCATCGAACCCATAGACAAATCCTTTCCACAGGACCGGGGTCCCGAAATGACTGCGCAAAGCCTTATTGTTCCAGAGCAGGTCGGTTTTTTCGCCCTTGATTTGGAGCAAGGCTCCGCCGACGCCATACCCGGAGGAAATCAGGATTTGTCCGCCATCCATCACGGGATCGGCGGCATTGACGTCATGGGCGGTTTTCCACGGGTATTGCCAGAGGGATGCCCCGGTTTTGAGATCCAACCCGACCAATCCCTGGGCGGAGAACAACGCCACGATGGAACGTCCGGCGATTTCGCCGACCACGGGGGTGGAGTATCCGCTTTTTCCGGTTCCAGAGGACCAGACCGTGGCGCCGGTTTCCTTGTTGAGGGCGAGACCCTTGTCGCCGATATTGAGCAGGAGCAGGTTCCCGTGGATGCGGGGTGAACCCGCAAAGCCCCACCCGGGGGAATCGGCTTTCAGTTCGCGAGCGACGGACCGGCTCCAGATTTCTGTCCCGGAATCGGCTTTCAGGCAAACCACATGGCCTTCCCGGCTCATCATGTAAACGCGGTTGTCGCTCACAGTGGGGGTGGCCCGGGGACCGGGGTAACTACCGGCGGGGCAGGGGTAGGAGAACTTCCAGATTTCTGCGCCTGATTGGGTATTCAGGCATTGGACGATATCCTGATTGTTTCGATTGCCGGCCGTATAGAGATGCTGTCCGACGACGGCGACCGAGGAGTAGCCCTGGCCGACGCCCGCTTCCCAAACCGTTTCGAAGGGGGTGCCGGTTTGAAACCAGCCGGTTTCACGGGAGATACCGTTGTGATCGGGCCCGCGCCAGTTGGGCCAGTCGGCGGCGGGCGCGGGGGGCACGGCTCCGGCTAAGAGAAACAGGAACAGCGGAGTGATAAGGCGGTACCGAGCGGATTTCAGCATGACAGACCTCCTGTTAAATGGGTTTGAATGATAGGGAGAATTTGCCTGGATTTCAAGTTTTGATGGGAACGGAAGCGGATGAAATACACGGGCTGGGATTCCCCCCTAAAAATAACGTCAAGTTTGCCGACGGACTCGTTTTCGCTCAAATTCCTTGAGAAGTCGTTTGCGCAGGCGGATATATTTCGGGGTGATTTCCACCAGTTCGTCATCGGCGATATATTCGATGGCCTGTTCCAAACTCAGGCGCACAGAAGGGGCAATCACCAGATTCCGATCGGAGCCGGCCGCGCGGATGTTGGTCATTTCCTTGGCCCGCTGGATATTGACAATCAGGTCGGTGTCCAGGCAGTGTTCTCCGACAATCATGCCTTCGTAGCATTCTTCACCCGGATCGACAAAGAGAAAGCCGCGTGCTTGGAGGCCGTCACAGGCAAAGGCCACGGCTTTGCCGTTGGCCATGCTGATCATGGAGCCCTTGTTGCGTTGGTTGATCTCGCCCGCATAGGGTCCGTAATGGATGAAGCAGTGCGAAATGATGGCTTCGCCGGCCGAGACGGTGAGTAATTTACTGCGCAGGCCGATCGTGCCCCGTGTGGGAATATGGAACTCCTGCAAAGTGCGAACCCCATGCTGATCGACCCGGACCAGCGTTCCGCGACGCATACCGACCAGTTCGATGATTTTTCCGGCATATTTCTCTGGAACATCCACCGTCAGGACTTCAATCGGTTCCTCTTTCTGGCCGTTGTTGTCCTTAAAAATTACATGCGGTTTGGAGACGGTCATTTCAAAACCTTCCCGGCGCATGTTTTCCATCAGGATGGAAAGATGCAGAACTCCCCGCCCGCTGATATTGAAGGCTTCTCCGCCGGCCTCTTCAACCCGCAAGGCGACGTCGCGTTCGGCCTCCAGGAAAAGTCGTTCCCGGAGGTGGCGGCTGGTGACGTACTTGCCATCCCGGCCGAAGAAGGGCGAATCGTTGATCCGGAAGATCATGGAGATTGTGGGTTCATCCATGTGGATGGGAGGGAGCGCCTCCGGATGTTCAAGATCGGCCAGCGTGTCGCCGATGTCGATATCCGGGATGCCAACGATGGCGCACAGGTCGCCGCAAACAATACTATCGACGGAACTGCGGCCCAGACCATCAAACGTGAAAAGTTGTTTGAGTTGGGCGGGTTTGACCGTGCCATCCCGCCGGATATGGCACATGGGTACTTTCAGATCCAGATTCCCCCGGAACACCCGGCCGATACCGGTCCGGCCGACGTAATCGGAATGCTGAATGGTGGTGACCTGCATTTGCACCGGGCCTTCGATCAACTTGGGGGCGGGAATGTGTTCCAGGATCGCATCCATCAGGGGCACGATTGAATCACGCGCGCCGTTCAGGGTCAGGGAGGCCCAGCCTTCCCGTCCGCTGGCGTAAAGGACGGTGAAATCGAGCTGTTTATTGGTCGCCTCGAGTTCGACGAACAGGTCGAAAATCATGTCGTATACGGCATCGGGCCGGGCATCCTTCTTGTCGATCTTATTGATGATGACCAGGCATTGCTGTCCGAGTTGAAGCGCTTTCTGCAAAACAAACCGGGTCTGGGGCATGGGGCCATCCGCGGCGTCCACGAGCAGGAGCGCGCCGTCGGCCATCTTGAGGACCCGTTCAACCTGGCCGGAAAAATCGCTGTGGCCGGGGGTATCGATGATATTGATCTTGGTCCCCTTGTAGAGAACGCTGACGTTTTTCGAGAGAATGGTGATGCCGCGCTCCCGTTCCAGGTCGTTGCTGTCGAGAAAACATTCGTGGAAGTCCTCGGCTTTGCGGAACAGGAGGGCTTGTTTAAGGATTTGGTCGACCAAGGTTGTCTTGCCGTGGTCGACATGAGCGATGATGGCGATATTTCTCAGCTTATGATTCTGCATGCATTCTCCGTTGAAGGGGCAAGAGTATGAGGCTTGCGAGGGTGGATGTCGAGCCGCATGTAGGGCCGAATTCAGATTGACGCAAGGGCCCTGCCCGGTATCATATCCCGGCAATACGAGGAGTGGGGATATGGCGCAATTCAAGGCCGCAATTTTTGATCTCGATGGGGTTATTGTCAGTACCGATCACTATCATCGGTTGGGGTGGGAGCGCCTGGCCCGGGAGTTGGGTATTCCGTTCACTGACGAACAGGCGCGTCGCACCCGCGGTGTCGACCGCATGGCCAGTTTAAGGGTGGTTCTGGGGCCGGATCACCGCTTTTCCCCGGCAGAAATGAACGACTTGGCGGCGCGTAAGAACGCCTATTACACAGAATTAATCCGTCAAATAACCCCGGCCGATCTATTGCCGGGGGCGTTGGACCTGCTGGCGGAATTGGAGGCCCATGCCATTCCCCGGGCCATCGGCAGTGCGAGTAAGAATGCGGCCCCGGTGCTGGAGTTATTGGGTATCGCCCCCCGGTTTGACGCTGTCGTCACCGGACATGATTTTGAACGGGGCAAGCCCGCGCCGGACGTTTTTCTGACGGCTGCCCGGCGACTCCATGTGGCCCCCGCCAACTGTCTGGTCTTTGAGGATGCGGAGGCGGGGATCCAGGCCGCCCATGCCGGCGGGATGAAAGCGGTCGGCATCGGCCGGCCCGAGACCGTGCCGGATGCGGAGCGGATTGTGAGCTCGCTCGCCGAAATTCATTATGCCGATTTGGTTGCCCTGATGCGGAATTCCACTGGAGAAAAGCCATGATTGATCCCTGGACCCTGAGTGAAACCCCCTGTGCTTTCGATCGCCGATTGGGGACGGACGCCCTGTTTACTTTGGGCAACGGGTACTTGGGATGCCGGGGATTTTTTGAAGAGGAGCAGGAGGGGGTCGAGGCGCTGGGTGGCATTTATATGGCTGGAGTGTTTGGGAAGGGCGATCTAAAGGCTTGGAAGGGGATGCATCGGGAATTAGTCAATACCCCCAATTTTTTGTGGATGTCTATCCGGGTGGATGGCGAACCCGTCCTGGCCCGGCCGCGGCGGATCAGCGGCTATCAGCGCACGTTGAATATGCGCGAAGGGACGATGACCCGGACATTTGTCTGGAAGAGCGCCCGGGGGATTCGGGTCCGTTTTGATTTCGAACGGTTTATGAGTGTGGCGGATTTGCATGTCGCGGGACAACGCCTGCGGATTACGCCGCTCAACGGCAAACCGCGGATTGAGCTCGTCAGCGGGATTAATGCCAATGTCAAACAGCATAACATGGTCACCACCATCCCCCTGCCGATCCAACCGGGACGCCCTCATCTGCGGACGATCAAAGCGGCGGCGAATGTGATTGTAACCCAGGTGGCGACCCTACCTGACGGCGTGAAGATTGCCGAGGGTCAGCGGATTATCGTGGAGGGTCCTGCTGGTCGGATTCGCGGGGTTTCCGCTTCAGCGCCCGGGGTGGTGGCGGAACGGTTTGTTTTTAACGGTCGTGTGAATGAGCCCGTGCAACTGACCAAAACCATTTACTATTACACCTCTCGCGATGGTCAGGCGATGAATCTGCTGAATCGGAGTATGGCTCGGGCGAAAGACTATGATCGACTGCTCCTGGCCCATCGCCGGGCCTGGGTGAGCAGGTGGCGCAAAATCGACATCGAGATCGACGGGGCGGTGGATGACCAGCAGGCGCTGAGGTTTAATCTGTTCCAGTTGGTTCAGGCGTGTCCGGAGCACGATTCGCGGGTGAGCCTGGGAGCCCGCGGGTTGAGCGGGGAGATGCATGAAGGGTCGGTTTTTTGGGACAACGAAATCTTTAAACTTCCGTTTTTCACTTTCGCCCATCCCAACGCCACACGCTCCATGCTGAAGTTCCGGCATCGAACCCTGCCCGAGGCGCGCCGTCACGCAAAGGATCTCTGGTTTGATGGAGCGATGTATGCCTGGAAATCAGGGGACGACGGGGTCGAAGAGACCGAGATGGGGGTGGGGGCCTATTACGCCATCCACATTATCGCCGATATCGCCTATGCCCTGAGGCAGTATTGGGAGGCGACCGGGGATGACGATTTCCTGGTTCGCTATGGTGCGGAGATTCTGATCGAGACCGCGCGATTCTGGAAGAGCCGCATCTATTACGATCCGATCCGCAAGACCCACAACATCTTGGCCGTGCGCGGACCCAACGAATACGATGTGATCGTTAATAATAACTGCTTCACCAACATGATGGTCCAGGAAAATCTGCGCTATGCGGTGGAGGCCGTTGCTTTCATGCAGAAGGCAGCGCCGACGGCGTGGCGGAAAATGGCGGCCCGCTTAAACCTCAAGCCTCGGGAAAGGGATGACTGGAAGACCTGCGCCAGGGGTTTGGTGATTTGTTACGACAAGCGGCAGGATCTCTATGCGGAGGATGATATGTACCTGCACCGCGTTCCCTTTGACCTGAAACGCGGCAAGCCCGATGCGCGACGGGTCATTGACAGTACCCTGCCGTATGAAGCGATGGCCTACTACCAGATTACCAAGCAGTCCGATGTGGTGACGCTCATGAATCTGCTGCCCTGGAAATTCACCCCCCGGCAGAAACGTGTCGCCTACGAGTTTTATGAGCCCAAGACCGCGCATGACAGCTCGCTGAGTTTTACTCCGCATGCGGTGATGGCGGCGCGGTTGGGCATGATGAAAGAAGCCTATCGGTATTTTCGCGAGTGTGCCTATCTGGATATCGCCGACCGTCAACTCAACACCATCAGCGGCCTGCATTTCGCCAATCTCGGTGGAACCTGGCAGGCGGTGATCCAGGGTTTTGCGGGTCTCTATCAGTACGACCACCGGCTTTATTTGACGCCCCATTTGCCGCCGGCCTGGAAGGCTTTGCGATTCCGGCTGTGTTACCGGGGCGCCCGGTTAAGCGTGGAGATGCGGGGGCGCAGGACGACCGTCACGTTGGAACAGGCGGGTGCCCAGCCGGTATCCATGAACATCGGAGGCCGGTCGGTGCGCCTGGTCCGGGTGGGGCAGATGGTGGAAGTGTAAAAAAATAATGGCCCGGTGCCCTGTCCGCTTTGGGAACGACTCGGATTGCTATAACCCGACTGAGATGCAAGGTCGGGTCAGTAATTGGCTTCTTTGAGCTCGAAATAAGCCTTGGGGTGGAGGCAGGCCGGGCATTTTTCGAGGGCTTCAACGCCTTCGTGAACATAACCACATTTACGGCATTTCCAACTGACCGGAGCCGGTTTCTTGAATACCCGGTCTTTTTCGATGTTTTCAAGGAGCTTCCGGTAACGTAATTCGTGCTGAACTTCGACCTTGGCGATGATCTGGAAACACGCCGCGACATCCTTGAAACCTTCCTTTGCCGCAATATTCGCCGCGTCCGGATACAAGTGCTGATGTTCATGCCGTTCGCCATCGGCCGCCGCTTTCAGGCATTCTGCCGTGGTGCCGATCACACCGGCGGGGTACGATGCCGTGATTTCCAGATCGCCCCCCTCCAGAAATTTAAAAAAACGCTTGGCATGGGACACTTCATTGTCCGCCGTTTCGGTGAAAATGGCGGAAATCTGCTCGTAACCTTCCTTTTTTGCCACGGATGAAAAATAAGCGTACCGGTTACGAGCCTGGGATTCTCCCGCAAAAGCCGCCAGCAGATTTTTTTCCGTTTGCGTCCCTTTTAATAAAGCCATGATGGAATCTCCTTTTGCGCACTTTTATCAGAAGTGGAGTGGGAGTGCAACCTGTGATCGACTGGTACCCCCAAACTGCGGGCTCTTTGCGCTTGATTGGGGGGGCTCTTTCTGGCATTTTAAGAGGTCGCAAATAACAACGAGGTGCGATTGAAGATTCTGTTTATTTATACCGACATCAATGTCCGCGGAGGCGCGCTCAGTTATCAATTTGGCATCGGCCAACTGAGTGCGGTTTTGAAAAAGCACGGACACGAGACGCGTTTGCATCACATGTTTGGCCAGTATGATGTGGAGCCGCTCCGGACCACCTTGGCGGCGTATGCGCCGGATGTCGTGGCGTTTTCCATCGTTTATCCTCAATACCGGTATGTTCGTCAGCTTCTGAAGGATTTGAGCCCTTGGAAAGCTTTTACCATCGCGGGCGGAGCTCATCCCACGGTCTTCCCGTCCTGCATCGAGGAAATGCCCGACCTGAATGCCATTTGTGTGGGGGAAGGGGAGTATCCCCTCTTGGGCTTGTTGGACGCCTTGAAGGACGGACGGCCCGTCGATGCCGTGCCCAGTCTCTGGGTGCGGACGCCCAGTGGCGCGATTGTCCGCAATGATCCCTGCCCGTTCATCGAAAATCTGGATGAACTGCCGCCGATGGATCGTGAAATTTGCGATTACCAGGCGATCGTCGATTCGGATTTCAAGACCGCCACGTTCCAATTTGGGCGGGGGTGTCCCTTCGATTGCACCTATTGCAGTAATCACATCCTTCGCGCGCGCCAGAAGGGACCTTATGTCCGGTTCCGGAGCGTGGATTTGTGCCTGGAGGAAATCCGGGATGTGACGACCCGCTATTCGGTGCAGAACCTGTATCTGAACGACGATACGTTTATGGTCAAGAAGAGCTGGTTCGAGGAGTTTTGTGAAAAATATCCCCGTGAGTTTTCTCTGCCGATTTTGGTTAATGCCCGGCCGGAACAGATCAACGCGGAGGTCTGCAAGCTTTTGGTCAAGGCGCATTGCACCCGGGTGACGATGGGCATCGAACATGGGAACGAAAAATACCGCGCTGAAGTGTTGCGCCGGCGGATGACCAACGAGAGCATTGTCCGGGCGTTCAAACTCTGCCGTGATTTCGGATTTAAGACCAAATCTCATAACCTGGTGGGGTTGCCGGATGAGACGCCCGAGTTGCATCGGGACACCGTAAAAATCAATGCCGAGATATACCCGGACAGCTTTAATCTGCATATCTTTGAACCCTATCCGGGGACGCATCTGGGGGATCGGTGTGAACGGGAAGGGCTGATCGATCCCCAGCGGCGGGAAACCGTTTTTGTGGGGCAGACCGATACCATCTTGAATATGCCTCAGTTTACCCGGCCGCAGATCCTGAAGTGTTTCCGCCGATTCCCTTACGAAGTCTATAAAAAA
This sequence comes from uncultured Verrucomicrobiota bacterium, assembly GCA_964497135.1. Lineage (GTDB taxonomy): Bacteria > Verrucomicrobiota > Kiritimatiellia > CAIKKV01 > CAIJXV01 > CAIJXV01. Next base: position 15,254 of record CAZCDO010000017.1, on the reverse strand, counting down.
CATTCGTTGTTCAAGGCGATTCCCTATTTGATTTATTATTCGCGGTACGGTGAAAAAATTATTCGCATGATCCAGCCAATCAAGCGATTTATCCGAAAATTCGCGATGGGAGTCTGAGTGGTGCCGTTTTGGAACAAGTATGGGAAGGTCCTTGCGGGGACTTTCCTGCTGATCGCCCTGGCGTTGCGTCTATCCCTTTTCGTGACCGGGCTGAATCATGTCCCGGTTTCGACGGATGAAAGCATCACCGCACTCCAGGCGATGGGAATAACGCAATCCAGCACTCATCCCGCCTATGAGGCCAAACAGCATCCCCGCGGTGTTTGGGGGCGGTTCCCCCTGTTATTCATGGCCCAGCCTTATTTGTTCCCATTGGAATCCTACCTGATGGCGCCGGGGATGCCGTTTCTGCCTTCGACCGCACTGGGGGCACGATGGATGGCCGGGTTGCTTGGCCTGCTGGGCGTGTTGTTCTCCCTGCTGTTATTGCGGCGCTGGGGCGGAGTCGGCGCTCTGACGCTCGGCGGCTTGCTGATTTTGTTCCCCTCGGCTTATCTGCTCATCTTTCAGGCCGGGTATGCCTTGCCCAGTTATCCGATCTTGCTGGCGTTTTCGGCCGGAATTCTTTGGTTGACTCAGGAGTCCGTCCGGGATGAGAAGGTCCGGCCCGTTTTAATCGCCGGGGCCGGTTTGGCCGCGGGATTGGCGATGGCGGTTAATTTGCTGGCTCTGCCGGTTGCCTTGGCGGCAGCGGCTTGGGGTGGTCTGGGCCGCAATCCGCGTCAGGCGGTCGTGCATCTCCCGATATTCGGTATTAGCTTCCTGATAGGATTCAGTCCGTATTTCGTTGCGCAACAGCTTTATCCAGGAGCCTTTGGCGCAGTGTCCACCCTGATTCCCTGGGGACAGGCGCTTCGGAAACTGTGGGATCCGACCCTGTCGTTCACCCTGCCCGTGGCGTGTGGGGTGGAACCCAGTTACTGGCCGGATAATCGGGAAACCCTGGTTTTCGTGCCCGGTTTGCGGCCGGTCTTTGCCTGTATTTGGCTGGGATTATGGCTGATCGCGACGGGCTCCTGTCTGTTCCGGTTTGTGCGACGGTTCCGAGCCGATCGCTGGCCATCGCTGGTAGCTTTGGATGCGGTGGTGGCCATTAATGGGGTAGCGATCCTGCTATTTGTGACCAACAGCCGGTCGCTGGGAGATTCATTCCGGTATTTGTTGCAGGTGGTCTGGACCTGGCCGCTCCTCGTGGCCGGTCTTTATCAGTTAGCCCCGCGGCCGGGGCGTTGGTTTTTAGGGGGTCTGACCGGTCTCTTGGTCGTCGTTAATCTGGCAGGGGCCCTGGGCGTGATTCGCCAGTGGCGCCGTCCGGATTTTGCCGCAGAAGAAGCCTGGCTGGGGGATCTCAGGCCGGTGATCGAGCGGCTGGATCGCGAAGGGATCCGGCGATGCTATGCCTCGTATCATCTGGCCTATCGCATCACGTATGCGACCCGGGAACGGATTTTGGGTGCGCAATTCTATAACGAACGGTTTCCGGGTTGGCCGCTCCCCTATAAACAGGCGGTGGACCAGGCGGGTACGACGGCGTTTGTGTTCTCGCCGCGATTTTCGCTGAAGGTCGAGGATCTCGTCCGGGATCTGACGGAGGCCGACATTCGGTTCCAACGCGATCGGGTGGGGGAATACGAGATTCTCTATCGATTTGAGGCTGCGGCCAGTCCCCTGGCGTTCCGGCCCCTGTCCGGGAGTACCGCCCGAGCGAGCCATCAACCGGATCGGGCGGTTTTCCTGACTGACGGAAGTCTGGATACGCGTTGGCGGGCCTATGCGTCGCAGAGCACGCAGATGTGGGTGGAATGCCGGCAGCCGACCCCCCAATGGGTGCGGGGCATCCGGTTGGATACCACCGGCTATCCCCACGATAACGCCCGCGCCATGCGGATTTTGATTGGGGAGGCGGGGGTCTGGCAGGAGGTCTTGCCGTCAACCCCGCATGTTTGGGATCCGGTGGCTTGGGAAAATGGGCATCCCGCCCTGGGTTTTGCCCGTCAGACCCTGGTTTGGCCGGAGGCGCGATTGATCGATGCGGTGCGAATTGAAATTTCCGAGCCGAATCCGGATCGCGATTGGACGTTGAGTGAAATCGTTTTGCTGGCTCCCCCGGACGCTTTCTGATAGGTTATTTCAAAGGATTTTCGACCATGCGGATTGTTTTGACCGGTGCACGGGGCCAGTTGGCTCATGATGTGGGGGATCGGCTGGGACTGGGGAACGAAGTCTTGGGCATCGATTTGCCCGAGGTGGATATTACCCATGCGGCGTCGATCCGGGACCTGATGGACGGGTTTCGTCCCCAGGTAGTGGTGAATTGTGCCGCTTTTACCCAGGTGGATGCGTGCGAGACCGACCGCGAACTGGCGTTTGCGGTGAATGCGACGGGACCTGGAATTCTGGCCGAAGAATCGAAACGAGTCGGAGCCTACCTGGTTCATGTGTCCACCGATTACGTATTTGACGGATTGCGTCCGGCACCCCAGGCCTACGTTGAGGAGGATCCGACCGGACCGTTGTGTTGGTATGGGGCGACCAAACTGGAGGGCGAACAGCGGGTGTTGAATTCCGGGGCCTCGGCGGCGATTTTGCGGACGGCCTGGTTGTATGGGCGGAAGGGGAAAAATTTTCCCAAGACGATGCTCCGTCTGGCTTTGCGGAACCCGGAGCGGGAATTGAAAGTGGTGGACGACCAGCTGGGCTCACCGACCTGGTCCTGGCGTTTGGCGGAACAGATTGAGGCGGTGATCGGAGTGCGGGCGGAGGGGATTTTCCACGCCACCGCGGAAGGGGATACGAATTGGCATGCATTTGCCCGATCCTTTCTGGAGGGGATGCACGTGCCGTTCCGGATGCGGCCCTGCCCCACATCCGACTATCCGACCCCGGCCCATCGGCCGGCCAATTCGATTTTGGAAAACCGCCGGCTGAAAACGCAGGGGTTGAACCGGTTTGTCGATTGGCGGGTGGATCTGATGGAATTTATTCGGCGGTATCGTGCGGATTTGATTGAGGAGGCACAAGCATGAAAGTTTTGCTGGTGACAGGGGGTAGCGGGTTTATTGGCAGTAATTTCATCCGCCATATTTTCGAGGAAACCGATTTCCAAGGACGAGTGATCAATCTGGACCTGTTGACCTATGCGGGGAATCCCGAAAATTTGGTGGACTTGGTGGAGCGGGTTGGGGACCGGTATGTGTTTGAGCGGGGTGATATTTGTGACCGGACCGCGATGGCGCGGCTAATGGACCAGTATGAGGTGGACACCGTTTGTCATTTTGCCGCTGAATCGCACGTGGACCGGTCGATTGCGGCTCCGGATGAATTTATTCGAACGAATATCCTGGGAACCCACATCCTGTTGCAACTGGTCCGCGAACGGGCCGGGCGGGTGGTCCGGTTCCATCACGTCAGTACCGATGAGGTGTTTGGAAGTTTGGGTGAGACCGGGTTGTTTACGGAAAACACCCCCTATCATCCGAACAGTCCGTATTCGGCGTCCAAGGCCGCATCGGACCACCTGGTCCGGGCCTACCACGCCACCTATGGGGTTCCGGCGACCCTTTCCAACTGCTCGAACAACTATGGTCCCTACCATTTCCCTGAAAAGCTGATTCCGCTGGTGATCTTGAATGCGCAGGCGGGGCGTGCCCTCCCGGTCTATGGCGACGGGATGCAGGTGCGGGATTGGCTGTATGTGCGGGATCATTGCCGGGCGATCTGGACTCTGCTTGAAAAGGGACGGGTGGGCGAAACCTACAACATTGGCGGCCGGTGCGAGATGCCCAATCTGCGGGTGATTGAGATGATTTGCGATTTGTTGGATGAGCGCCTGGGTTTGTTGAACGGTGCGCCGCGCCGTCGATTGATCACGTTTGTCCGCGATCGGCCGGGGCATGATCGGCGCTATGCGATCGATAGCACGAAAATCGAACGGGAAACGGGTTGGCTCCCGATGGAAACGTTCGACACCGGTTTGCGAAAAACGGTCGACTGGTATCTGACCCACACCGCCTGGGTGGACCGCGTGATCAGCGGCGCCTATCAGGATTGGATTCGGAACCAGTATAAAACGGAAACACGGCTCCCATGATCAAGAAAAATATTTTTTGCATCGGCGCGGGATATGTCGGCGGGCCGACCATGGCCATGATCGCCCACAAATGCCCGGGTTACCAGGTTGTCGTCGGGGATATCGATGAGGGTCGGATCCGGGCCTGGCAATCGGGCGAGCCGCCGATTTATGAGCCGGGTCTGGCCGAATTGACCCGTGCATCGATCGGTCGCAACTTGTTTTTTACCACCGATATCGCGAAGGGGATTCGGGAGGCGGACATTATTTTTGTCTGCATCAACACCCCGACGAAGAGTTTCGGAATGGGCGCCGGGCGGGCGTCGGATCTGCAATTTTGGGAAAAAACGGCGCGGGAAATCCTGGAACATGCGACGACCGATAAAATCGTGGTGGAGAAGAGCACGTTGCCCGTGCGGACCGCCGAGGCCATGGAGCGCATCCTGGGGTCCCGGGGCGGGCAGGTTCATTTTGACGTGCTATCCAATCCGGAATTTCTGGCCGAAGGCACCGCTGTTCGTGATTTGGAGGCGCCGGATCGGGTTTTGATCGGGGGACACGAAACCGAACGCGGACAGGCTGCGGCACGGGAATTGGTTAAAATCTATGCCCATTGGATTCCGCGGGAGCGGATTCTGACGACCAACGTATGGTCGAGTGAGTTGTCGAAACTGGCTGCCAACGCCTTTCTGGCCCAGCGGATCAGTTCGATCAACAGTTTGTCGGCCCTGTGTGAGGCGACCGAGGCCGATATCAATGAAATTGCCCGGGCCATCGGAATGGATCAGCGGATCGGCGCGAAGTTTTTGAAGGCCGGGGTTGGTTTCGGCGGCTCCTGTTTCAAAAAAGACATCCTCAACATGGTCTATCTTTGCGAATTCTATGGCTTGCAGGAGGTTGCCGATTACTGGGCGCAAGTGGTGGAAATCAATGACTACCAGGTTGACCGGTTTGTGCGGAACCTGCTGATGAATATGTTCAATACCGTGGCGGATAAACGCATCGCCATATTGGGTTTTGCGTTCAAGGCCGATACGGGGGATACCCGGGAAAGTCCGGCGATCCGGGTTTGCCGGAACTTGTTGGAAGAACGGGCCCGTCTGGTCATCAGTGATCCCCAGGCCCTGGCGAATGCGCGCCGGGACCTCGGGGACGTCGCGGATCAGATCGAGTTTGAACCCGATCCCTATGTGGCCACCCTGGGCGCTCATGCCATTGCTCTGCTGACCGATTGGGCGGAGTATCGCGATCTCGATTACGAACGCATTTTTCGGCAAATGGTCCAGCCGGCTTTCGTGTTTGACGGGCGGAATTTGCTGGATCATCGCAAACTTTTTAAGATCGGGTTCAATGTCTATCCCATCGGCAAGTCGCCGATGAGTCATCTGTAAAACAGCAACCCGGCGGCGGCGCGTCGATCGGGAGAGGAGCGATCATGAAAGGCATTATTCTGGCTGGCGGATCGGGAACCCGGCTCTTTCCGATTACCCGGGGCATCAGTAAACAATTGTTGCCCATTTACGATAAGCCGATGATCTATTATCCGTTGTCGGTGCTCATGTTGGCGGGAATTCGCGAAATTCTCGTCATTTCGACTCCGGAGGATTTGCCGCGGTTTGAAACCCTGTTGGGCGATGGAGCGTCACTGGGGGTGCGCTTCGAATATGCGGTTCAACCCCGTCCGGAAGGGCTGGCCCAAGCGTTCATCATTGGGCGTTCGTTCATTGGGAATGGCCCGGTGGCGCTGGTTTTGGGCGATAATATTTTTTATGGGCAGGGCCTGTCCCAGTTATTGCGGCGGGCCGGTGAATTGCGGCAGGGCGGATTGATTTTCGGCTATTATGTCAGCGATCCGGAGCGGTATGGGGTGGTGGAATTTGACCCGCAGGGGACGGTTTTAAGCATCGAGGAAAAACCCGCCCAACCCAAATCCAATTATGCGGTGCCGGGCCTCTACTTTTACGATTCCGAAGTCGTCAACATCGCCGCCGCCTTGAAACCCTCGCCCCGGGGCGAGTTGGAAATAACCGATATCAATCGAGTCTACTTGAAGCAGAAGAATTTACGGGTGGAATTACTGGGTCGCGGCTTGGCCTGGTTGGATACGGGGACGCATGAGTCTTTGTTGCAGGCATCCAACTTTGTTCAAACCATCCAGGAACGGCAGGGGTTGAAGGTGGCCTGCATCGAGGAAATCGCCTTTCGTTCCGGTTTTATCGGGGTGGATCAATTGAAACAACTCGCCGAACCGATGCGTAAGAACGAATATGGCCGCTACCTGCTGAAGTTGGCCGGGCAACCCCATTTACTCGGAGATATTCGAGACTTTTGAGGAAATAGTGGAACATGACTGAACTGGCAAAAATATCCATGGGGCTGGGTGCCCTGATCGTTGTTTTACGACTGCCTTTGGTTTTGGCTCCGGCGCTAGCCCGACGGGTCCTTTACGGATTTCCCCGCAATCGGTGGGCGGCCGGCCTGTTGGCGGCTATCGATCTGGTTTGGGTGACCTGGCTGTTGATGGGCCTGAGTCTCGGGTGGTTTGAATCCTACAAGATGGCTCTTTACCTGATGGCGCCAATGGCTTGGGGCTTGCTGATGGTGTTTGTGGATGAATTGTTGGCCGTTCGAGCCCTGGGCGGATTGCTGATCCTGATGCCGGCCCCCATTCTGGATGCCGCCCGGTGGCACCCTTCTCCGGGGCGATATGTCCTGATCCTCATGGCTTATGTCATGGTGATCGGGGGCGTAGTATTCGTGGCACAACCCCACCGGTTTAAGCGAGCTGTCCGGTTTTTTCTACAGGACCGCGATGACTTGACCCGGTGGGTTGGACTGGCTGGCGTGTTAGTCGGGGTTCTCTTGGTGGTGTTGGGAATCGGCGTTTTTAAGTGACTCCCTGCAAACGAGCTGCCGGGCGGCTTTTTGGCGTAGCCATAGTCCGACAAGCTGCCAGGCTGAAGACGAAAGTGCCAATCCCCCCCTCTTATCCAGCAAGAACCATACGGATCACACGGCTATGGAATGGGTTCGGATACGCTGTTGGCTTGTCGATCCTCCCTCCCCCCGGCGCGGGGGAGGGGCTGGGGTGAGGGGGATGAACCATCATCGGATATGGAACGAATTCGCAATTTATTAATCCTGCGCGGTGGGGCCTTGGGCGATTTCCTGTTGACCCTGCCCGTCGTGGCCGCCGTGCACCGCCAGTGGCCTGCCGTTGCCATTGATCTGCTGATCGATTCCCGGTTTGCGGAATTGGCCATCGGTTCGGGATGGGTGCGCAAAGTTCATTCCCTGGAGGCCGCGCTCATGGCCCAGTTGTATGTGTCCGATACCGAACGGGATCCGGAGTTGGCGAAGGGCCTACGCGGGTATGATGCGGCCATCTGTTATTTGGAGGATTCAGAGCGAACGATTAGACGGACCTTGGAGGAAGCGGGTATCCGGCAGTATATTTTTGTTTCGCCCCGGGTGACACGCGGTCATGCCACCGATCATTTTATGGAAGCCTTGCGCGGGTTTGGGCTTGAAACCCGGAGCGGTGAATTCGCCGAGTTGCACTTGCCTCTTGGAAATGTGCGGGCTGAAAGGGTCGGGTGTGTGGCCCAACATGGACCGTTTGTCGCGATCCACCCCGGGAGCGGAAATGCCCTTAAGAACTGGCCGGTGGATCGCTTTATCCGGTTAGCCGATCAGATCCAAAAAACGATGGCGTTCCACCCGGTATTCCTTTTGGGCGAAGCTGAAGATTGTTTGGAAAATGTGTTGGAGAAGGCGATGCCTTCGGCCTTGTGCCTGACGAAGCTGAAGCTGATGGAAGTGGCGGCGGTTTTGAAACAGGCCCGGTTTTATATCGGAAACGATTCGGGGATTTCCCATCTGGCAGCTGCGCTGGGAACGCCGACCTGGGCGTTATTCGGGCCAACCGATCCCGCGCAATGGGCGCCGCGTGGGTTGCAGGTCCACGTGGTGCGGAATTCGAAGCCCGGACTTTACCCGATGGAGCGACTGGCGGAAGAAACCGTGTGGCAGGCGCTCCGAATTGCATACAGAGAACATGCGAAACTCGGGCCTGACTTAAATAGAGCCAGAACCCGATGAGGAGTACGCTGTCCGGAATGGTTATACCGGTCCAGCTGGAGCAATATTAAAAAGCCGAATCGCCGATATGGGTGACCCGTTTGTCCGCAAGGGTATCAGGGATATTTACCACCCCTCCGGTACCCGTATACCCAGTAATGCAAGTCTTTGATCTGGCCACTAGAATGATGGCGAACTGAGTGGCACAGCGTGCTTGCCGAGTTTGATGACCCAGGGGGTGGTGGGCCGCTCGGCGGTAATGAGAGGGCAGTTGTGAAGCTTTGCGAGGGCGATAAAGGCCGCATCATAGGCGGATGCTTCGAATTCGAGGGCGGTAAGGAGAATTTCGTCACGAGGCGGGTCCTCGATATTCAGCGGGGCATCCAGATGCAGGGCATATAGTTCATTGGCCAGATCGGGGTTCATTTCCCTGCGGCGCACAAAGGTGCGCAATACATTGGCGAACTCCAGGTAATGCAAGGAGGGTACCAAAGCATGGGCCTGGCCCGTGAGGATCTTTTCCTGCCAGACACGGGCGGGTTTGGAAAAGGATTCCGAAAGATACCATGCAACGGCAACGCTGGTGTCGACAACAATCGTCATGGGGCGCGATTCCGGTCCGCACGGACCAGTGTTTGGGCGGAAATTCGGGCGGGCGTTTTGGCGAGCCGTTCCCGCAAAGGAGCCAAGCGTTTCCGATAAGCCGCGATGCGTTGTTGTTCGGCTTTTTCGGTTACGTAGGTGGCCAGTGCTTCATGGATCACAGCGCGTTTGGTGCGTGCGGTCGAATACTGCATGGCTTTTGCCAATAAATCCTCATCCAGCACGATATTCGTTCTCATACACATTACCATACACATTAACAGGTGTAAGAACAAGATGGAATTATCCTCTCGCAGGAGCGCGGATGTCGCGGAGAATAGAGGCGGAAAAAAGGCCGTGTAATGATCGTTGCCGAAATGGGATCGTGCATCACGCGACCGGATATCCGGTTTATTAGCGAATTGCTAGGGGAGCGGAATCAAAATGCCAGGCAGCGTCTGGAGCTCGGAAGCGGTAAAACCGTGAGGGATAGTTGGTCCACATTGAATCGCGAAACCCGGACACGCAGTTGGTAAGGGTATTGGTTGAAACCGGAATCCAAACGGGATCGGTCAGATTGGTGCAGGCATCAACAATAATGGTAAAATTACTGGATCCGGTGATGTTAAATCCAAATCCATTTTCTTGAATCCCGAAGGTTGAATCATTGGGCTGAGCCTGAGGATTCCAAAGGATTGCTGTGCGCCCTCCCCACGAATTTGACCAACCGGTTGTTCCGGGCAGGAAATAAACGGTCGCCAGACTGGAAAAAGCAAGGGCATCTGAATCCGGGCTGGGGGCGTTACCTTGAAAAAAAACATCCAAAAGGCGGGCGCAGAAATCTAACGCATTGTCTCCGATCGTGATGACGCTGGCCGGAATAATGACATTTCCTTGTTTACCTCTTGGACATTGAATTAGTGTGGTCTGATTCTTGTCATATAAGATCCCTTCTAAACTGCTGTAAAACGGATTGGCCTCATCCACATTGATAACACGCAGACGGACGCAGTTATGAAACGCCATACTCCCAATAGAGGAGACGGCAACGCCAAACGTAATATTTGTCAGGCTGGTACATTCATTGAATGCTTCGGCTCCGATATTGGTTACGCCATTGCCAATTGTAACATTGGTCAAGTTAGTACAGCGAGAGAACGCCCAACAGTCGATACGGGTGACGCAGTTCGGGACAATAAAATTTCCTGCTCTGCCAAGTGGGAATAGGATCAGCGTGGTCTGAAATCTGTCGTATAAAACTCCATCGACGCTGCTGAAGGTTGTGTTGTTCTCATCCACGGTGAATGTCATCAATCGGTTACAGTTAAAGATTGCAGCGTAGGTGAAATTGGTAAGGCCGGAGCCAATTATGATATTGGTCAGGCTGGTGCAATCTGTGAACGTTGATGTCTCAAATAATGTCTCTAAACGAGTGACGCTATTGGGTATTGTAATGCTGGTCAGGCTCGAACAGCCCCAAAACGCCGCATACCCAATGCTTACAATGCTGTTGGGGAGAGTAACGTTGGTTAGGTTAGTGCAGCCTTGAAACATCGATCGTACTAGGGTTGTGAAAGTGTTGGGGATCGTGACGCTGGTCAGGCTGGAACAGCCAGCGAAAACCGAATCCCTAAAGCCGGTAACCGAAATGTCGGCAATTGTGCTGGGAACGGACACCGCGCCTTCCGATCCGATGTATCGGTTTAAAGAAATTTGTCCGTTACCAATAGGATAAAAATAAAAATTGAATTGAAGGTTTCCGTAAAGGATCGGGATGCCTTCAAATGAAGACTCACCGGAAAAGCCAAATGTTAGGCCCCAACCCGTGGTTTTCGGGAGGACGTAGATAACGGCCTGCGTATCGCCGTCGAATATTCCTGACCCCAGGCTGGGGGCATTACCTGAAAAAAATATTCCTCTCAGGATTATACAGTCAGCAAACGCTTGGTCTCCGATGCTGGTGATATTGGTGGGGACCATGACGCAGGTAAGATTGGTACAGTTTTGAACATGGCGGACGAGATGCGGGTGATGCTGTCCGGCATCGTAACCTGAGATACACTGGAACAATTTGTGAACGCCGCGTCGTCAATGGTCGTGACAGGAAAACCGGCAATTGAGTTGGGGATAATCACGGCACCGTCCGAACCGGTATATCTTGTGATGGTGATTGCGCGGTTCTCAAGGCTGAAATGGTATTGCACCGGGCTGGGCATTGTTGCGCATCCACCCCAGATGGGGCTCCAGTTTGTAGTGGTTAACAAGTAATAATTTGTCAACTGGATATCTCCGGTGAACACCTCTGACCCCAGGAGGGGGGCGTTACCTTGAAAATAGATTGCCGATAGATTCGAGCAAGCATAGAAAGCCTGATTCCCAATTCCAGTGACCTTGTTGCCGACCCAAACATTGGTTAAATTAAAACAGCCGTAGAACGCATAAGCCCCGATATTGGCGACGCTATTGCCGATTACGGCGGTGGTCATGCTGGTACAGCCGTAGAACGAATAGGTTCCGATATTGGAAACGCTGTTGCCAATCAGGGCGGAAGTCAGGCGGGAACAGCCGTAGAACGCATAGGGTCCGATATTGATGACATTGCTGCCGATCAAGGCGTTGGTCAGGCTTGAGCAGTGGTAGAAGGCGGAGGATCCAATTGTAGTGACGTTACTGCCGATCTCGATACCGGTCAGATTGGGGCAGTCATAAAAGGCCTGATCGCCAATGCTCACAACCCCGTTGCCCATTGTAAGATTGGCTAAATTCTGGCAGGACCGAAACGCTGAAATGCCAATTGAGGTCACGCTGTTTGGAATTAAGACACTTGTCAGATTGCTACAACCATAAAAAGATTGTGACCCAATGCTCTTGATTCCATTGGCAAGCGAGACACTGCGCAGGTTTGGACAATTTCGAAATGCCGAATCCCCGGTGGATGCTACGTTAGCCCCAATGGTGGCGTTTGTCAGGCTTTGACAACCGGAGAATGCCTGATATCCGATGCCCGTAACACTATTGGGGATTATGATGTTTGTCAGGTTAGTGCATTGGATAAAGACACGATCTCCGAGGTTGGCTATGCCGTTGCCAAGAATGACGCGGGTCAAGTTACTGCACAATCCAAATGCAACATCCCCGATATTAATGATGTGGTTTCCAGGTGGAATTAGGACGTCAGTCAGCGCACTACATCTGAAAAAGGCAAGCTGTTCGATATTAGTAAGGGATAGTGACCCAATTATGAGTTTGGTCACATTGGTGTTGTTCGCGAACGCATTGGTCCCGATACAGGTGACAGGCCAGTTGGTGAACAAGGTGGGGGGAATAATCACCACACCGCCGGTGCCGGTATATCCGGTAATCGTGATGGTGCCTGCATTGGCCGTGTATAAGAAATCGTCCGCCGGATTATTTGTGGCGGTTGCCAAGAATAAAAGTGCTGACACAACCCAAAGGCTGAAACCCCAGCGTCTATTGTTAATGACTGTTTTGGTCATTTGCAGTCCAGAATTCCCAATTCAACCCTTTGAGTCTTAAACTCGCGATAAATATATTGTTTCACTTTATAAAAAGCAGGTCAATCAATTTAAGGAGTCGAGGAAATTCGCCGATCAGGTAGAGCGGCACGTTCAGTAATCCATTGTCGAATTTGAGGTTTTGCAAGGAAAAGCGCACGCTGAGCTTCGGGGCATATCGACTGCGATACACTCGCAAACTGCGGCTTGCCAGATTGTATCCAGATTTAACTTCGATGGGCAGGATGTGATCCTGATTCTGAATGACGAAGTCGACTTCGGCCGTGGCCGAACTCGTCCAATAGCAAATGGGATCAATGCCCAGGGCTTTGAATTGCTGTTGAACATAATTCTCAACCATCCGCCCCTTGAATTCTCCCCACAAGTCAGGGTTGGTAATCACCGCCGAAGCTGGAAGTTTAGCCAACTTGCGCAAAACCCCGGTGTCGTTCAGGTACAACTTGAAGCAGCGACGGTCCTCATAAGCGGTCAGGGGCAGGGCGGGTGTTTTGACCCGGTTGATTTTATTCGCCATTCCCGCGTCAATGAGCCAGCGAAGTGCATCCTCTAAATCTTTTGCCCGCGCTCCGGACCTTACTTCGCCATATAGGAACTTCGCGTTTTCATGGGCCAATTGTTCCGGAATGGATTTCCACAGCAACAGCAGTTTGGGGATTTCTTTGACTGGCGCATGTTTGGCGAAATCGAGTTCATACGACTGGAGAATGGCCCCCAAAATCTTTTCCGCTTCGCTGGCATCATGGGTCTCCGCAAACCGGCTTAGTACCTCGGGCATTCCGCCAAATGCGCAATACTCTCGAAAATAAGATTCCAGTTTGAGGCAAAACGGTTGTGGCAATGGCGCAACAGAATCGAGCTCACGACAATATGTGGCAAGTTGCGGGGCAAAGGTCGTCAGATATTCCGAAAATGAACAAGGGTTCAATTCAAGGAAATCCACTTTCCCGACCGGGAATCCCACCGACGGTGTCAGCGCAATTCCGAGCAGTGAGCCTGCCGCGACAATTGCATATTCACGTTTCTGTTCACAGAAATACTTGAGTGAATTGAGAGCCTTCGGACATGCCTGTATTTCGTCAAAAATAATCAGGGTCTTTTCGGGATGCAATTGTTTTTCAGCAAAAATACCCAATTGGAAAAGAATCTTGTCGGGTTGGATATCGTGCTCAAAAAAGCCTGCCAGTTCTTCCTGATTTTCAAAATTGAAATAAACGGTGTCATCAAAACACTGCTGCCCGAACTCCTTCATCAACCAGGTTTTTCCGCATTGGCGGACACCCTTGAGAATCAAGGGCTTCCGGCACTGAGAAATTTTCCAATCCTTCAATGCCGACAACAAATCCCGATTGATTTTCATGGCGCTCCTTTGTTTATATCTAAAATACAATCATCTTCTATAAATGCAAGAAATACTTGCGAATCATCTTTGATATTTGCAGAGATTTAGCCCAATTTATTCAGTTTAGGCGTGGTTGAGTGGCCCGCAGGCGGTCCAGATGAGCGTTTTTACGGATGGCATCGCACCACCCGATTCACCCGAACCCCTGAAAAACCGATCGGTTTTAGTGCGCGAACGGCCTGCGGGTTACCGCGTGGCGATGCAAAACGGCGGTGGACCGCCGTCTCCAAAGAGGCGCTGAGGGGGGGTGCTGAGGGTCACGTCTTCACATTTCTCATTGGCGGGAGGGATGAACCATGCCTATTACCGGGTGAGGGTGGTTGGGTAGACAGTCAACCGGTCACAGATTGTGACCGGTTCACAGAAACATCGTGATCCTCGATATCTTCCCAGTGCTTTTACTGAACACGGTGCAATTATGGCGGCTACGGTACTTAATAGTCCGCAGGCAGTCCAGATGAGCGTGTTTGTTGTCCGGGCCTTTGTTCGAATGCGGGGTGTTTTGACGGACACGCTCGACTTGGCTCGAAAACTTACCGCGTTGGAACAGGAGGTCAAGACTCGGCTCGATACTCATGACGTTGCAATCATTGACATTTTGCGGCGATTCATGGATATCATCACGCCCCCTGAATTACCCGAACCCCCGAAAAAGCCGATTGGTTTTGGTGTGCGTGAACGGCCCGCGGGTTATCATGTGACGGGGCGAAAAGGTGTTGGATGAGCATTAAAGTTGGGTGATCTTTGAATAATCGTTGCGGCACCCATTTCCTCGTGAATAAATGCGGCGTCCCCAGCCTTGACTTGTAGCGCATCATGTGCTACGTTATATGCAAATGAGTTCAATTAAGACAACAACGGCCAGAGCGCGAATCCGACCTGACATTAAAATTGAGGCGGAGACTATTCTGCATGAGCTGGGGCTTTCGGTCTCGACAGCGTTCGAACTTTTCTATCGCCAAATCATCCTGAATCGCGGTTTGCCGTTTGATGTTCGCATCCCGAACGAAACCACACGAAAAGCCATTGAGGACGCCCGAACGGGGCATGGTTCGAAGTTTGCGAATTCGGAGGCACTCTTCAAGGATCTGGGTATATAGGGGCTGACAGGAATGTACGAGATTTCACGGACGAGCCAGTTTCGACGCGACGTTAAGCTGGCGCAGAAGCGGGGTCAAGATACCGATCATCTCCGGACGGTTATCGAAACTTTGGTTCAAGGTCAACCGCTATCTCCGAAATACCGCGACCACGCACTCAAGGGCGTGTTCAAAGATTGTCAGGAGTGTCACATTGAGGGTGACTGGTTACTCATTTACCGAATTCAAGGCAATGTTCTCCAACTCATCAGGACCGGCACGCACTCCGACCTGTTCCGATAGGGAGGGCGGCGTGTCGCCGTCTGCGGCGGGCACTATGCCCGCCCCCGTGTGGAATCTACCAGACTTTGCCAGCAGACGGCTCGCGAGGACTCTCGCCCTCCAGCCGACGTGAGAGGTTGAATATAAACTGGAGCCGGCGTGTCCTC
>CAZCDO010000016.1:16046-32520 GCA_964497135.1 uncultured Verrucomicrobiota bacterium | reverse complement strand
ACCGGTTGATTACCCGTCGGGGTACGGGCATCGACCAGCGCGACGGCGCCAGCCGAAAGTCGGGCCCCGCCGATCAGGGAGAGCACCGGCGGAAGCGTCTGTAAATTGTTCGTTCCCCGGGCAAAGACCGCATGGCTTCGGCCTTCATCGGTCAGTTGCACCTCGAACTGCCCTTCCTGAAGCGCCTCGTCCCAAGGCCGGGCGAAGGGTAATAGCTGCCGCAACACGGTCGTCTGGAACCCTTCCGGCCCCCAGGCATTCGCGCCGCCCAACAACATCAGGCTCCCTCCGTTTTCGACGAATTTCAAGAGCGCCGCCGCCCGCTCTTCCCCCAATATCTCCCCCTTCAGATCCCCCAGAACCACGATTTTATACAGGCCCAACTGTTGTTCGGTGACATCCAGGGTCATCGATCCCCGGTCCCCGAAAGTGATGAACTTCTTATTGGGCCCCTGGATGAAAGCCAGGGGGGTGATCGCCTTGTTGGCCTTGAGCGCCCGGACCAGGTATTTCGACTCCCAGCGGGGGACCCCTTCCAAATACAGGACGCGATTCTTGGAATCGACCACCTGGACGTTGACCGCAAACGCGTTGTCGTTCGTCCGGGTCTCCTGGGGCAGGGTCGGAACTTGCACGGTGTAAACGAAATTGCCGACCGCAGGATGTTCCAACCGAAACGACACCTCGCGACTGCCGCCTTCGGCGGGAAGCTGAGTGGGCACCTCCTGGATCAGTTCGCCATCCTTGAATAATTGAACATTAAACGCCTCCCCCTTGACCCCTTGCCCGGACACCACCGCCGTCAGCTTGGTGTCCCAACTCACCACGACCCGCCGCGGGGTGTCGATCGAATCGACATGCACATCGGGTTCCCCTTCCCACTCCACCTGCGGTTCCAGACGGACCGAGTAGATCGGACAAGGCCAGGGCTCCCGTACCCAATCGTCATGCACTTCGCGGGTGTCCAGCCCGTCGGACAGCAACAGGATCCCGACCACATTTTGGCCCCGGTACCGTTCCAACATCTTTCGCAAATTGTCGCGCAACAGGGAAGACTGCCCCTGCGGGGTTAAATCCAGGACCTGGGCGGGCGTCATCGGCGCACCCAATTCGCGATCGAAGGGAAAGACATCCACCCCGCATTCCGCGGAAAGCTCCTTAACCCAGGGTTGACGCAAAACGTCCTGCGCCACCATCCATCGATTCGTCGTCAGGTTTTTAGACGGCAGGATCTTCATGCTGGCCGACGTGTCGACCGCCACCAAAAAGCGGGGCTTGATCGTCTCGGACATCGAATGGCGCAATTGCGGCATCAGTAAACACCAACCCAACAGCGCCAGGAACGCCATCCGGATCGCAAAGAGAATAATATTCCGCCAGTCTCCCGGCAAAAAGCGCAGGAAACTAAAAATCGCTGAGCCCGCCGCCACGGCCAGGCCGGTGACAATCAGCGCCGTCGGTATATGATGTTCAAATACGAGAAACTCGAACATGCCGCCGCCTCATTCTTTCACGCCCCCGACCACCCGGCCGGAGGATTCCACGTTCATATGCCCGGATAATCCCGATTTTTTGCGGGCCACCCAGTTGGCCAGGAACACCTCGCAAATCGAGAGGATCAACGCCAGCCAGAGCATCAGTTCGGACAGGGGTTTGCCGCGCCGGTGATCGTCGATCAACCGTTGCATTTCGACGGCGTCCCTAGCCGTCCGCAGGGGCAGTCCGGTCAGCTTCGGCAGGTCATCGGGATTGATGGGCTTGAGATTGGACTCAGCCCGCTGTAAATTGACGGCCAAAAATGGCTCCCGGAGATCCGCCGTACGGGCGATGTGATAAACACCCGGATCATATACATTTTCGGCTTCGAGCAAAACCTGCATCTCTTTACGAACCGGCCGGATGGTCAAGGGCTCTCCGGAGGGGGTAAGAATCGTATCTTTTTCGGTCAACTCGGGAAAGAGATCGGAGAGAACCATACTCCGGGCCGGCCAGACGTAGAGCGGCTCGCGCCCAATGCCGGCGCCGAAGAGCACCACCTGGTGAACCAGGGGCAGGAAAAAGGCCGAGAGCGGCAGTGTGCTCCACCGCCGATCGGCCGAGACCGAAAACAGCAAGACACGCCCCCGACCGAAATACCGGCTGGTCAGGAAGGGAATATCATTACCCGCGCCGATAACCACGGGCTGATCGCCCTCCAGGGAGTCGAATTTTAAATACCGGTGGATGGCCAGGGTCGGCGTCGAGCCCGGGGGCAAACTGAACCCTTCAAAAATCGGATCCTGGCGGGCCTTGAGGAATAGGTAACGCACCCGATTGGTTTCAGGCAATTCGGCGATGGCCTTGGGTTTGCCCGGCAGGCAGGTCCATTCGTCGTAATCCCCCGCCCGTGCCCCGTCGCCGGGGAAAATCACCAGCACCCCGCCGCCTTTGACATAATTTTCCAGGGCCAGCATCATCTGCCCGGGCAGGGGGAGAACATTGACCAGAAAGAGGGTTGAATAATCGCGCAGATTGACCCCCGGCAGGGTGTCCGGCTCGATGCGCTTGACATTCAATGCCGAGGAACCCTCGCCCGGATTCAGCGCCGTGGCGAGAAACAGGCAATCCTCCTGACTGCCGACGACGAGGGTCGGCAATTCGCGCCGCACCCGAAGCAAAAAATAAAATTCGTCGTCCAGCGTCAACCCATCCGCGGGCGTATGGACGCGGGCGGCAAAAACGCCGGCCGGGAGGGGCGCCAGGGCGAACGTCAGATCGAGCGCGCCATCGGCATCGATCACAGCGGTCCGGCGGCTGAGTTCCTTGCCATCCACTTCAAGCGTGGCGGCCAGACTTTGGGCCGCGCCGCTGTGATTCAGGCGGATCGTGAGCTGTCCCGGGGAGTCGGCCAACAGCAGGGGGGGCGTTAATTCGACGTCCACCGGACAGGTATTTTCCGGTTGCGGCGGACCGGCCAGGAAAGCGAAAAAGACAATATCCTTATCGACTTTCCGGGGATCCCAAATGCCGGCGGGAGGTGCGGATTCCGGACTTTCCCCGCCGGACGCGGCGGGGGCGGGAACGTTGGTGACCGCGGAGGGGCCGCCGTCCGCGACGCTCTCCGCCGCTTCGAATCCGCGCCAGGGCAAAGCCTGGCCATCGGTGATCAGATGCACTTCGCGTTCGCGATGCTGGGATTCGTCCAGGCTCTTGAGCGCCGCCATCAGGGCCTCCTGCAGGCGGGACGTGCCATGGCTCACCGGAAGATTTTTAACCAGGTTGATGACCATCGCCCGGTCGCCGGTGGGTTGTTCGATCAGGGGCGTATTATTCTCGTCAGCCAGGAACACACAAACCCGGTCGCCGTCATTCAACCCTTCGATGAGGGCGACGGCGGCATCGCGGGCGGTCTCCCAAACCTTGCGGCGGCCGGATTCGTAGCTCATGCTGTAGGAGACATCGAGGACCACGGCCACATCGCGGCGGGCACTGCCCATCAGCCGACCGAACCCCTGCGTCCGGATCACCGGGATGGCAAAGGCCAGCGCCAGGGCCAGCATCAGGAGGGTCCGCAACAGCCACAGCAAAAAGTTCTCCATGCGGATCCGGCTGGAGGAGCGTCTCTGGGCCAGGCGCAAAAACCGCACGGTGCTGAAACGGATCCGGACCGTCCGCCGTCTCTGCATCAGGTGCAGGACCAGGGGAATGACGGCCGCGATCGCCGCATACAGAAACAGGGGATTTAAAAAACTCCACATAAATCGGCCTCAAATTCCGCTACCGGGAAAACCGCTTGCGTTCCTCGAGATAAGCCCGCACGAAATCCTCCAGCGCCAGGGTGGTGTTGACCAGGCGATAGTCGATCCGCATTTCGGCACAGGGCTTGCGATACTGCTCCAGAAACTCCGCGAACACTTTGCGATACTCGTCGATGATCGACCGGGGATCGGCGATCACGATTTCGCCCGTCTCCATATCCTCGAATTCGCCGCCCTTCTTGAAGTTCAGATCGAGCTCCATCGGGTCCAGCACATGAAACAGGATCACGTCATGATGCAATTTCCGAAAATGAGCCAGGGCCCGGACAATGTCCGGCGGATTATCGAACAGATCGGAAAACAGAACGATCAGGGCCCGGCGATTGACATCGTCGGCAATCTGGTGCAGGGCCGGCGCCGTCAGCGTGGTTTTGGCCGGGCTCATGCCCTGAAGATATTTGAGCAGGCTGTTGAGATGGCTGAACGAATTGCGCGCCCCCATCATCATGTCGATCTTATCCGAATAGACGTACAACCCGACGGAATCGCGGCTTTTGAGAACCACGTAGCCAACCGCGGCGGCCAGACGGCAGGCATATTCGAACTTGGTCTGGGCCGCAGACCCATACCCCATTGAGCCGCTCCGATCGATCACGAGATAGACGCGCAAATTGGTCTCGTCCTCGTAGCGTCGGACATAATAGCGATCAGTCCGGCCGAGCACCTTCCAATCGAGGCGTTTCAAGTCGTCACCGGGCATATAGGCGCGGTGATCGGCAAATTCGGAACTCGCGCCCTTGTGGGGACTGCGGTGTCGGCCGGCGAGATTGCCTTCCACGACATATCGCGACTGCAACACCAGGCGGCCCAGCCGCTGAAGTTCCTGCGGATTTAAAAAAGAGGCAATCCCCTCGCTCATGGGCTCTTACCTCCCGCCACCGGTGGCCAGGGAAGCACCTTCCAGTGATCCCCATCGCTCAGGAGAATCAGGGTGGTTCCCAGATACACAAAGGCCTGCCCCTGAAAATCGCTCCCTTCGGTCAACACCGGCTTCTCCACTTTGGTGCCGGCGGTCTCGAAGATCACGGATTTCACGGCACCCATCGCCATCACCTGTTTCTGGGGCTTCAGGGTAATCCGGCTGGCATAGGGAATCGCCAGGGCGACCTTGAGATCGGTCCGGCTCTGTAGTTCGGAACTTTCCAGACGATAGCGGCTTTTCTTGATGCCCGGCAGGCGCTTGAAATCGGTGAGCTTGTAAACCCACGGCCGCTCCCACCGGTCGACCAGCGGGGGCCGCTGGTCCAGGGGGATATCCTTCAACTCGGCCAGGGAATCGGGGAAAGCCACCCGCCGGGCATAAATTCCGGTCAACGCCCGACGAACCTGCTCGCGATCCAACCGGGTCAGCCAGGCTTTGGCCATGCGGTCCCCGGCTTGGGGGAGAGGTTCGCGAGCTGAACTCAGGAGTGTCAGGAGATTCGTATAAGCCGCGCCCGGCAGATCCGCGGCCAACAAATGCCAGGTCTCGATGCCGCGCACAACGGGGAGAAAGGGATCGCCCGGAAAACTCCGCTCGTAACGGGAACACAGATCGATGAGCTCGGTGTGGTTGCCGGGGGCTTCCATATGCTTTTTCCACAGCAACCAAAGGGCCTTTTCATCCGCTTGAGATGAAATCAGCCCGAAACCCGCCAGCACCCCCAACAGCAGGGTCAAGCGCCCCATCAACCTATTCGCCATACCCATTGCTTTGCTCCGGCTCCGGTTGCCGATCATTGTGTGATCGCATAGAAGAGAATGTTTTCACCGATGGCGATGGCGCCGGAATCCTCATACCCGTTCGCATAGGGATTTTGCGACAATTCCCACCCCCCCGCCATTCCATAAGGGCTGAAGATCACCTGAAAATGTCCGTCCTTTTCGATTCCCAGCAGGTTCGGCTCGATCGCCGAGCTCCCCAGATGCTGGCTCAAAGCCGGAGTGATCCCCACCCGACCGATCTTGTTCGGCTGTGAAAACAGAAACGAACCCGTCGGAATCGGCTTCAACCCCTGGCCCGGCAAAACCTTGTTGATTTCGGTTCGAAACGCCCGATCGAACGCCGACCGCCCGCAGCAGGCTTCGGCAAACAACAGCCCCCCTTTGTTCAGGTAGTCCCGCAAATTGTTGACCTCCGCCGGTTGTAACCGGAAATCCTCGTGCCCCGTGATGTACAACACCGGCGAATCGAAAATGCGCGGATCCGATAATTTCAATTCGGTCCGGTCAAATTTAACCGGAACCTCGGTCTTCTGGTTGAATTCCTTCAACAGGACCGAGAGCGCGGCATGCCGGGTCTTCCACTCCCCATCATAAATCACCTGGGCGATGGCCATCTTGCCGGCCGAAACCGGGGTCTCGTCGATGAATTGCATCGCCTTGGCCGCATTCTTGGCCCACGCCCGCTGGGCGGTCGCATAGGCCAGCAGGTTGACTCCCAATTGTTTCGCCGAATCCACGCTGTAACCCAGGAGCGATTCATCCTCCAGTGGATCCCAGCCGATATCCATGCCCCACCGGGAAATCACCGCCACCACCCGGCAATTAATCGTCACCCCTTCGAACCAGGGTTCATCGCCCCGATAACCCGCCTCCCGAACCGCTTTGCGGTAGCCCACGCGATCCAGGGTATAATAGGAGTGAAAAATCGGGTGATCCGGACTCAAGCGCTGAACCTGAACTTCCGGAAAGGTGGCCTGTAACTCCTTGCGGGCCGAGTTATAAAACGGTTTCGAGCCCATTCCCGGATTCATGATAATCATGCCGCCATTCAATAGATAATCCCGCAGTTTCTGGCGCTCCGCAGCCGTCATGGTCAGATTGAAATGACTGGACCGATACAGAATAGGGTTCTTCTCGGGGTCGGGATCGACCTCGTTGAAGGACTTGACGTCGCAAGTGAAGTTGACGTCGATCATCTCCTTCAGACTTTTCATCAGGTTATTGAGGTCATTCGGTCGTGACGCCCAATCCATCGGCCCATGGGAGGAGGTCAGCTTGGTAAACATCACGGGGGGATTGGGGGGATTTTTCTTTTCCGACCGGCTTTGCGGCGTCACCGGCGGGCAGGGAAAGGGCGCAAAGGATTCACCCGAGGAGGCCTGTCCCGGCGGCTTGGGCGGGGGGGGGGGTTTGTGGGGCGGCGGAACAAAACCTTCCTCACCCGAGCCATCCCCATCGAACAACATCTGGGCCCGGGCAGTTTCCAGCCCGGCGCCGGCCAGCCAGGTGCTGACGACCAACACGGTTCCCAACCATTTCCATTGGAGTCGCATCGAACTCCTCCTTAATTTCATTCCACCGCGCGACCGGCCGCCGGGTCCACAACGGCAGTCGGATCGATTTCGCTCAACATTTCCTTTTCGCCTTTCGGCGCCGACCGGTCCTTGGAGTGCAACGCCGTCGGATCGACCAGCATCATCGGTTCGGGTGTCATCTGGATCTTGATGATCCGCCCATTCCCCCGCACACAATCGTTGGTTTTCACGGACTGGGCGATTTTATAAGCCACCTTATGAAACGGCCGAATATTCAAAATCACGGTCATGTCCGAGCTGGGCTCCTGGGTTTCCAGTCGCAGGCCCTTCTTTTCATCGGAGAGGGTCTCGATTTTTTTGACCCGCAGATATCGAAACGTGTGCAGCAGTCGAAGGTGTTCATTGATCAACGCCGGACGGGCCTGGGGGGTGGCGCTGACCAGTTCCAAGGCCAGATCATTGCCGTTTTGAACCGGCTCGGATCGAACCGAACCGAGCATCCCGGCCCAAACAGCCCAAACAACCCATAATCGTACGCATCGGCTCGTCATCGATTGGTCCTTTCCTCCTCAAAACTTTGATTATGGAATTAACCGGGTAACAAATCAAGCCCGACCGGAAAAGATCTGTTTTTTTTTGAAGGGGTCGATTGGCAGACTGAACGCGCCCCTGGCGGAGCCGGGTAGGCGCGTTCAGTCTGCCAATCGACCGTTTCTGCGTACCCTTGCAAAATATGGTCGAAAATACTTGACGCATCCGGGACTGCGAACGATAATGCCGTGGAAACAGACCGGGATAGCCGGTAGGAGGTTCTCATAATGATTCCCAATGCGTCCGTTTCCGCTTTAATGGATCAGTTTCCCTTCGAAGGATTGACCTTCGACGACGTCTCCCTCATCACTCAATACGCCGATTTTCTCCCGGACCAGACGGACCTGAAAAGCCGGCTGACCGCCCGAATAACCCTCAACATTCCCTTTGTCAGCGCCGCTATGGACACCGTCACGGAAGCCCCGATGGCCATCGCCATGGCCCTCGCCGGCGGCATCGGCATCATTCATAAAAACCTGACAGCCAAGCAACAATCCCGCCAGGTCAGCAAGGTCAAACACTACCTCAATGGCCTGATCCTTGACCCGATCCTCTTCCATTCCAATGACACCCTCGAAACCGTTTATAAAACCAAGCAGGAAAAAGGTTACGGGTTCAGCGGGTTTCCCATTCTGGACGACTCCGAAAAACTGGTCGGCATCCTGACCGCCGCCGATATCAAGTTCGCGCCCCGCCGCTCGAGCACGGTTTCCGAAATCATGACCGCCAAGGTGATTTCCGCCCCTGCCGAAACCACCCTGAAAGAAGCCTATGAACTCATGCGGGCCCACCGCATCGGCAAACTCCCCCTGGTCAACAAGGACCATAAACTCGTCGGGCTCTACAGTTTCACCGATGTGAGCATGTTGATCGAAAATGTCGAGCCCCTCTATAACCGTGACGCCAAATACCGACTGCGCGTCGGCGCCGCCATTGGACCCGGTGATCACACCCGGGTCGAGACGCTCGCCGCGGAGAATGTCGACGTCGTGGTGATCGACACGGCCCACGGCCACACCAAAAACGTCATGGACATGATCCGGTGGTGCAAAAAGCATTATCCGGATATCGATGTCGTCGCCGGCAATATCGCCACGGGTGAAGCCGCGGTGGCCCTGCGCGACGCGGGCGCCGACGCAGTCAAAGTCGGCATCGGCCCCGGCTCGATCTGTACCACCCGCGTCGTCGCGGGCGTCGGTATTCCCCAAATCACGGCTATCTATTACTGCGCCAAGGCCCTCCAGGGATCTATTCCCATCATCGCCGATGGCGGCATCCGTCATTCCGGCGATGTTCCCAAGGCCCTGGTTGCCGGCGCCGAAACGGTCATGGCCGGCTCGATCCTGGCCGGCACCGAGGAGAGTCCCGGCGAAAAAATCATCCATCAGGGCCGACAATACGTCGCCTATCGCGGCATGGGCAGTCTCGCCGCCCTGCGCGAAGGAGCCGCCAGCCGGGAACGCTACGGGCAGGGAAATGTCCACGAAGAGGAACTCGTTCCCCAGGGCATTGAGGGCATCGTCCCTTACGCCGGCACGGTGAAAAAGGTCTTGATTCAGTATTGTGGCGGATTGCGCGCCGCCATGGGGTACTGCGGGTGCCGGACCATGCCGGAAATGCATGATCGCGGCCAGTTGATCCGAGTCTCCTCGGCCGGTGTCACGGAATCACACCCCCATGACATCAAGATCATGAAGGAAGCGCCCAATTATCGCTCTTGATCGTTCGGATGCAATCCGCACGTAAGAGGTGACGGGGGATGACTTGCCTGCACCTGATTCGCGATTTCGTAGGGCCTTCGCTCGTCGAAGGCCGTCTTGGCGCAGGCGCGCCGACAAGCGGCGGCCCTACAGGTCTGCGCTTGTATGCACCGAATCGCAGATGCACCCCCCAACACTCTTATGATGATCTGATGATGTCGGGGGATTTTCAAAAGCGAATGATGATCTTATGATTGCCTTCCGCGGCCTGACGGTGTAGAGTGAATCGTTTTCTATTTCCACGAACGGAACCCTATGTTTCTCTCGGTTTTTAACCTAAAAAGAGCCGCCACAGCCGGACTTCTGCTCGGTGGGTTGTGCGTTCTTTCGGCTCCGGCACAAACCCTCCAAGCCCCCACCGTCCCCATCGATCAACTGATCTCCCCGTCCGCCACCAACCCCGCCCCATTGATCGACTTCCGGGTTCTCAAAACCTTGTTGCCGGAATCTCTTCCGGACTTCCGTCGCACCCAGATCTCGGGCGAAAAGTCCGGCATTTTGGGCATCTCCATCGCCTTTGCGGAAGGGCTTTACCGGAACGACACCAACGGCAATCTATCCTTGAAAATCACCGATATGGGCGGCATGCGCAGTATCATGCTGATGGCCCAGGCCGGGTGGGCCACCATCGAGATCGATCGCGAATCGGAAACCGGGTACGAGCGCACCACTTCCTTCGGCGGATTTAAAGGCCATGAGGAATACGATCACGCCCTGCGTCGGGGTGAAATCCGCATCCTCCTCGGCACGCGGTTTCTCGTCGAAATCACCGGGACCGACGTCACGCCGGAAACCCTTCAAGCCGCCGCTGCCATGATCGACTATGCCCGCCTGGCTCAACTCGTTCCCAACCTGTCCCCTCCCGCAATACCGGCCGTTACCCCGCCAACGACCGATGCCGGTTCCAATTCCGTGCCCCCGGTTTCATCGGAATTCCCCCCGGCCCAACCCGACCGGCAAGACCCCACCCCATGAATGTCCTAATCCCCCTGGTCAGCGGGGTGGTTTTACTTTTTATCGCCACCCGCACCTATGCCCGTTACATCAGCCGCCAACTGGGCCTGAATGATAACACCCCCACTCCCGCCCATCGTCTCCAGGATGGTCGCGATTATATTCCCACCCGGACCCACGTCGTCTTCGCCCACCACTTCAGCGTCATCGCCGGGGCCGGCCCGATTGTCGGCCCCACCCTCGCCCTGGTGTATGGCTGGGGACCCGCCTGGCTCTGGATCGTCCTCGGCTGTATTCTTTTCGGCGCGGTTCATGACATGACGGCCATGTTTGTCTCGATGCGCGAAGACGGCCGGTCCATTGCTGAAATGAGCCGGCGGAGTTTGGGATCCGGTGGCTATCTACTTTTCCTCGCCTTCCTGATCATGATCCTGACCCTGATCAACGCCATCTTCCTGAATCTTTCCTGTAAAGCCCTCACCGCCGCCTATCCCGCCTCACTTCTCAAACTCGAATCCTCCGATCACATCTTGAATACCTTTACCAATCCCCAGGGGATCCTGATGGGCCGGATCGGAGGCATCGCCACCACCTCCGTCCTGATCATCACCCTGTTCGCCCCCCTCATGGGCTGGATGCTCTACCGCAAACGCTACCCGATGCTTCCCATGTATCTGCTCGCCGCCGCCGTGTGTGGAATCAGTATCGTCGCCGGCTTCATCCTCCCGATTCAATTCACCGAATCCACCTGGCGCTGGGTCATGGCGGGATATGTTTTCATCGCCTGCTGGCTCCCGGTCTGGCTGGTCCTGCAACCCCGGGATTTCATCAATGCCCAAATCCTGTATGCCGGGGTTTTTGCCATGTTTGCCGGTCTGGTTTACGCGGGACTATCCGGCCACGGCCTCCAGGCCGCCATGGTCTCCGCCGCCGAAGGGGAACGGTTGGCCGGCGGCCCGATCTGGCCCTTTCTCCTGATCACCATCGCCTGCGGCGCCATCAGCGGGTTTCACAGCCTCGCCGCCACCGGCACCACGGTCAAACAGATCGTCTCGGAATCCGAAGTCCGGCGCGTCGGCTATAATGCCATGATCCTCGAAGGCGTCATGGCCCTCATGGCCCTGCTCCTCCTGGGCGTGGCCCTGCCCTCCACCGAATACCAGGCCATTGTCTTCCCCCCCACCCGCGACGGCAACCCCATCCTCGCTTTTGCCATCGCCATGGGGTATCTCCTGAACCAGATGACCGGTCTGAAGATTGCGATCGGGGCCGTACTCGGCATCCTTGTCCTGGAAGGATTCGTCATCACCACACTCGATACCGCCGTCCGGCTCTGCCGCTATATGCTGGAGGAATTCTGGTTGTTTGTCTTCCGCGGTCAGCCCGTCGCCATCCTGCGCAATCCCTTTTTCAACACCGCCCTGGCGGTGGGGCTCATGCTCTTTTTCGCCTTCAATTCGACCATCATGTCCGCCTGGAAGATTTTTGGCGCGGGCAATCAGTTGATCGCCGCACTGGCCATGACCGTCGTCACTGTGTGGCTGTTGCAACGCGGCAAAACGTTCTGGTTCACCCTCGCGCCCGCCGTCGTCATGACGATCACCACCTTCACCACCCTGATCCTCTCGCTCGAAAACTACCGCGCCCCCGCCGACAGTGAAAACTGGATCCTCCCCGGACAACTCCCCATGGCCGCCGCCACGCTGATTCTCCTCGTCCTTTCAACCGGCATCCTCATCGTCGCGCTCCGTAAAATCATCGCACTTCGTCAGGCCCGTCGCCCGGTTGCGCCGCGTGGGACAAAGCTGTGAGAAAATCAAAATCCAGACGGCCGGGACAGAGCCCGACCCTCCAAATCCTTATAAATAGGCCTGTTTTCACCAATGGAGGGACGACCTCCGTGTCGTCCACGTATTTTTTTTACAGCATCGACCCTATAGCGCCCGCCCGAGTGGGATTAACATGAAAAACCCGGGGAACCCTGCACACCCGATCCCCGCCTCAGAATTGTCCGGTTGCCAGCAGGTTCCGGAATTCATCTTCATTAAAAATCCGGACCCCGAGCGAAGTGGCTTTGGCCAGCTTCGAACCGGCATCCGCCCCGACAATCAATCCGGAGGTCTTGCGGCTGACACTATCCGTCACGGTCGCTCCCCGCTGTCGTAGCGCCTCCTGGGCCTGTTCCCGGGTCATGGATTGCAAGGTGCCGGTGACGACAAAGATTCGATCCTTCAAGGGTTGATCCACAACCTCCGCGGCCCCGCCCTGCCGTTTAAAATTCACCCCCGCCTCCCGCAGTCGGCGAAGAATATCGCCATTACGGGAATCGCCAAAAAAGCGCACCAGGCTCCCGGCTAAAACCGGCCCGATGTCCTCCGCTTTGAGGAGATCCTCTTCACCCGCTTTCGCCAATAAATCCAAATCGCCGAAATGATCCGCCAATTTGCGCGCGGTGCCCTCACCCACATGCAAAATTCCCAACCCGAAAATTAAACGCCATAGATCCCGATCCCGCGATTGCCCGATCGCCTCCAGAACATTACGCGCAGACTTCTCGGCCATCCGCTCCAAACCCGCCAATTGTTCCAGCCGCAAACGGTAGAGATCCGCCACATCGTGCACCAGCTTCCGATCGACCATCTGCCCCACCAAGGCCTCGCCCAAACCTTCGATGTCCATCGCCCGCCGGTGGGCGTAATGTTCCAAATGACGTTTCAATTGGTCGGGGCACCCGAGATTCGCACAGCGCCAGGCCACGAATTCCGGATCCCGCTCAATCGGCCCGCCGCAGGAGGGGCACCGGTTGGCTATGTGTTTCGCCAAATCGAACGGCTCCGCATCGGGAGCGCGTCGCGCGAGATCCACCTCCACAACCGCCGGAATCACCTCTCCGGCCTTTTCAATGATCACCGTATCGCCCACCCGGATGTCTTTGCGCCGGATTTCCTCCTCATTATGTAGGGTGGCCCGAGCGATCACCGACCCGTTCAATAAAACCGGCTCCAATTCAGCCACCGGCGTCAATACCCCGGTGCGCCCGACCTGGATGGAAATCGCTTTCAACCGGGTCACGGCCTGATCATGGGCATATTTATAGGCGATCGCAAAGCGGGGCGCTTTTGCCGTCGTCCCCAGGATCGGCCAAAGGGACCGGTCGTCCACCTTCACCACGACCCCGTCAATCCCATACGGTAAATTCGCTTCGTGCTTCTCCAACTCATCCGCATAGCGGATCACCGCTTCAATATCCGCGCCGACGCGGCGAAATTCCGGGACCGGCAAACCGGCGGCAGCCAGGTAGGGCAACACCTCCGTCTGCCGCCTGAATTCGATGCCCCGGCAAACGCCGACAGCATAAAAAACCGCCGCCAGCGGACGTTGCGCCACGATCCGCGAGTCCAACTGCTTGAGGGTCCCCGCCGTCGCATTCCGGGGATTGGCAAAGGCTTCCTCCCCTCGTTTCACGCGCTCGGCATTTAATTGCTCGAATTCGGCCAGGGGGAGATAGGCTTCGCCGCGAACTTCCAGGAAGTCCGGCGGATCGGAGACCTTCAACGTGTGGGGAATACAACGCACGGTCTTGATATTGACGGTGATGTCGTCGCCGGTCATGCCATCGCCGCGCGTCGTGGCCAGGATCAGTTGGCCGCGCTCATAGCGCAAACTGATGGAACAGCCATCCACTTTCGGCTCAACCGCATAGGCCACCGCATCCATCGGCCGACCGGCCGCAGCTAAAACCTTGCGCACCCGGACATCGAAGTCCCGCAAGTCCTGATAATTATAGGTATTGTCCAGGGATAGCAGGGGCTGTAAATGCGACACGCTTTGGAATTCCTTGAGCGGCGCCCCACCCACCCGCCGGGTCGGAGAATCGGGGGTTTCAAATTCCGGGAAAAAAGTTTCGAGCCCATTCAACTCGGCATATAAAGCATCATACTCGCGATCGCTGATTTCCGGTTTGGCTTCATCATAATATAAACGGTTGTGTCGTTCGAGTTCAGCCCGGAGTTCCCGGATTCGCCGTTCGGCTTCAGCCGGTTTCATTCCGTTTCACTCCGTACCGCCGGCATCGCGGCCACCCGGCGCTGAAAGGCGCCTGACAGGGCCCCGCTCTGCCCGGCCATTCGATTTAGCAACTCAGCCGGCTGACGACTCCGCCAGGCCAGGATGAATAACATCGCCTTGCGAACGGGTCCCGCGCCATCCCCCAGCCAGCGCGCGCGATCCGCCGGATCAACATCGGACAGAGCGATCGAATGATGCCGCCTGAGGGTTGCCGTTTTTTGGTCCACGGTCTCATCCAATTCAATCTGCCCCCCGTTGATCGCCATTAAGCGACCTTTGACCGGCTTGCCCTTCAGCATCACGGTCACCTCTTCGCCGGATTTCAAGCGCATGGCCGACGCCACCGCCGTATTGAGTTCCGCCACCTGGGCCACGAATTCCTTGAACTGCCGCGCCGCGCGCCGTAACTCATCGTTGTCGGAATCCTCCAAAATGATATCCAAGGCCCCCACGGAAGTTTCGAGTTCCTCCCGCAACAAATACGCGGCCGCCGGATCCTCCATCACGCGGATCGCGCGCTCCGTTTGCTGACGGAGCTCCTCCGGCGTCGGCTGTTTCGGCCCATTCACCGCCGGCGTCGCCGGGGAGGCGGAGTTGGCGGGAGCCACCGGGGCCTCTGAACCTGAAAGCTTCGGACCGGGGGGCGCTTCCGGGCGAATCAGTACGCCGGGCGAGGGTAAATCGCGCACAGTGAAATCCAGTTCACGCCCCGCCGGCAGACGCCATAACAACCAACCGGCGCCAATCCAAATCACCAGCACCACCCCCCAGACCACCCCCTCCCACCGTGACGTCGACACCGCCCCCCCCGATTCGGCCGATACCCTCGCACGTTGTGCCGCCACGGCGGAATTCGGCGTTACGTCCATACTCGAAGACACAACCCGTTGTTTAGCCGAAACCATCCGAGGGGGCTCCGGTTTCACAGCCGCAGGGAGATCCCGCTCGGGCAATGATTCCTTGCTTCGGTTCAAATCTTGATCCGATTCCAAAGCCGTGCCGCCCCCGGCTTCCGCCTTGAAATCGCGCATTACATCCGTCCACTTGGCATAGCGCTGTTCGATATCCGGCGTCGTCATTCGACGCACCATCTTCCAGGCGGACGAGGGAACACCCGGCGGCGGATTTCCCGCCGTCGGGGAAGTGCCGCGTGCCTCCTCCGGGACGGTCGGCAGGCCGGTTAAAAGCTCGCGCCAAATGAGGCCGAGCGCATAAACATCGTCACGCACATTCGGCCGGTCGCCCTCCCCCCGCTCCGGTGGCAGATAGGCGCCGTCACGTCCCTCGCTGCGTTGCAGGGCGTCCAACCCGGCCAATCCCAAACCCGCCAATTTCGTCTGGTTTTGCTCGACGACGATTCGCTCGGAAGTCAACGCGCCGTGAATCAAGGAGGCCCGAACCCAGGCGAATTCCAATGCCCCCGCCACCGCGCGGACGATCGCCTGCGCCTTCGCCGCCGGCAATTTCCCGATTGACTTGAGCAATTGAGCAACGGAAACCCCTTCGACATATTCGGTGACCAGAAAAATCCGGCCGCCTTCCAGGCCCAGATCGAAAACTTGCAGGATTCCCGGGTGTTTCAGGCGGGCAACCTTTTTGGCCTCTTTTAAAAACCTTTGGGACCGTACCTCATCCGCCGAAAAATCCGGCGACATCACGGTCAGGACAACCCACCGGTCCAAAGCGATTTGGCGCGCCTTGTATGAAACGTAAACCGGGCCCTCGGAGATTTTATCGAAAAGCTCAAACCCCGGTATGGCATCCCCGTTCATGGTCTTCAATCCTTCTCCGAAAGCCCCCGCATCCCACCCGCTGGATTCACCCCTCCAAGGGCATCGGATTGCACAAATTCTTATCCGAATCGGCCGCACGGCCGCAATTGAAACAGACGAATTTCGGTTTTTTCACCAGTTTTCGAATCTCATCGAATCGACTCTCGCTCGCCAAAACGCAAAGATGTCCCTTGTGCCCGGCCTGTTTGCAACTTTTCTCGCTCATGAATGTTTCCTTTCAAAGGGGTAAGAGCTAAGACTATACGAGGTTTAAGCCGGGCAATCAAATCGAA
>CAZCDO010000016.1:7694-15946 GCA_964497135.1 uncultured Verrucomicrobiota bacterium | reverse complement strand
ATCTTGCACCAGAGGCAGGAGCAGGCTAGGATGCCGATCATTCAACCGAATTTAGGAGATATTGAAATATGCCCCGCCCACTTTTACGCAACCGGCTTCCCCAATGGAAAGCCCTCGAAATCCATCAGCGCGCGATCGCTCCCCTCCACCTCCGAACCCTCTTTGCCGAAGATCCCCACCGCGCCGACCGATTGTCAGCCGAAGCCGCCGGGTGGTTCCTCGATTACTCGAAAAACCGGATCACCGACGAAACCCTGGCTTTGCTCTTCCAACTCGCCCGCTCCTGCGACCTTGAATCCGCCCGCGACGCCATGTTTAACGGGGACCGGATCAATGTCACCGAAAACCGGCCCGTCCTCCATGTCGCCCTGCGGAACCGATCCAACCGCCCCATCCGGGTCGATGGACAGGATGTCATGCCCGAGGTCAATCGCGTCCTCGCCCAAATGACCGACTGCGCCCGCCGGATCCGCGCCGGAGCCTGGCTCGGATATACCGGCAAACCCATCCGGAATATCGTCAATATCGGCATCGGCGGGTCCGACCTCGGTCCGGTCATGGCCACCGAAGCCCTTAAACCCTTCAGTCAACGGTCACTCACCGTCCGCTTTGTCTCGAATGTCGACGGCACCCACCTCGCCGAGCAAATCCGCGATCTCGACCCGGCCGAAACCATTTTTATAGTTGCATCAAAAACGTTCACCACCCAGGAAACCCTGACCAATGCTCGGTCCGCCCGGGCCTGGCTCCTCGCACAACTCAAGGACGATGTAGCCGTTGCCCGGCACTTCATCGCCCTTTCCACCAATGCCGCAGAAGTGACCCGCTTCGGCATCGATACCGCCAACATGTTCGCATTTTGGGATTGGGTCGGCGGCCGTTATTCGCTCACTTCGGCCATCGGTCTACCCGTCATGATCGCCATCGGTCCGGAAAACTTCTTCCATTTGCTCGATGGCTTCCACGCCATGGACCGTCATTTTGCCGAGACTCCGCTCGAATCCAATCTACCGGTGATCCTGGGGCTTCTGGGCGTCTGGTATAACAATTTCTTCGGCGCCGCCACCCACGCCATCCTGCCCTACGACCAATACCTGCATCGATTTCCCGCCTACTTTCAACAGGGCGACATGGAAAGCAATGGCAAACAAACCGACCGGGAAGGCCGCCGAGTCCGCTGGGCCACGGGCCCCGTCATCTGGGGCGAGCCGGGGACCAACGGCCAACACGCCTTCTACCAGCTCATTCACCAGGGCACCCAGTTGATTCCCGCCGATTTCATCGGTTTTGCCCGGTCCCACAATCCAATGGGCGATCATCACCTGAAATTCATGGCCAACTTCTTCGCTCAAACCCAGGCCCTCGCCTTCGGCAAAACCGCCGGGGAAGTCGCCGCCGAAGGCGTGGCCAATAAAATGATCCCCTTCCGCGTATTCGAAGGAAACCGGCCCACTAACTCACTCATGGCTGAACAATTGACCCCTGCCACGCTCGGGGCCCTGATCGCCCTCTACGAGCATAAAATCTTCACCCAGGGCATCCTCTGGAATGTCTATTCCTTCGACCAGTGGGGCGTCCAACTCGGAAAGGTGTTGGCCGACCGGATCCTGACCGATCTGACGGCCCCCGCCGGACCGACTCCTCAACAGGATGGCTCAACCCAGTCCCTGATCCACCGGTTCCGTAGTCTTCAAAGCACCGCGCCGGATCGAATGACCTCACGGTAATACGCGTAGCTCAACTTGGGTGTGCGCTTCAAAGTCGAATAATTGACATACGTGATGCCAAATCGCTTGGTATAGCCGCTCGCCCATTCGAAATTATCCAGCAGGCTCCAGAGGAAATAGCCTTTCAACGGATACCCCTCGCAGCTCGCCCGCTGGGCCGAAGTCAGGTAATTCCGCAAATACATCACCCGGTCGGTGTCCAACACCTCGTCGTCCGCCGTCAGTTTATCCTTGGAGGCACAGCCATTTTCGGTGATGTACACCGCACGCGGTTTCCATAAATCGGAAACCAGCCGAACTCCCCAGTAAAGCGATTGGGGACAGAAATAGAGCCAGTTCGTGTCCATCTTCGGAAAACTCTCCGGATGCGAAATCAACTCGAACCCCGGCTCCCGATCGATGGCTCGCACCGAATTCGCCGTATAAATATTTAATCCGACAAAATCCAGGGGACTGGCGATGATTTTCATATCCCCTTCCGTACAAACCGGGGCATTCGCGCCCTCGGACTTCAGGTATTCCTCCGGATAACGCCCCTCCAGGACCGCCGTCAGAAAATGGGCATTCATCAGGCGCATCGCTTTCCGGGCCGCCTCCACGTGTTCGGGGGTTTCGATCACCGGCACACCCACGGACGGATTTTCAGCCAACCCCACCATCAGCTTGCCCTTCGCCTGCGCCCGTAAGGCCTGCACCGCCAGGCCATGCGCCAAAACCGCATGATGGCGGATCTGATTCCGTTCCAGCACGGAAACTCTCCGACCGGGGGCGAAAATCCCCTGGGCATATCCCATATCGGTAAAACAGCCGAATTCATTGATGGTGAAAAAATGGCGGACCCGGTCGGATAATTGCCGGGCGACTTCCGTCGCGTAGTCGCCAAACGCCTCCGCCGTACGGCGCGATGCCCACCCGCCGAAATCCGTTTCCAGCGCCTGCGGCAGGTCCCAATGAAACAGGGTCGCCCAGGGCTGAATGCCCTGGGCCAGCAACTCGTCCGCCAGCCGCCGGTAATAATCCCAGCCCTTCGGATTCGACCGGCCCCTGCCCTTCGGCATCACCCGCGACCAGGAAATGGAAAACCGATAGGCCGAAACCCCCAGATCTTTCATCAGGCGCACATCCTCGCGAAACCGGTGATACTGGTCATCGGCCACATCGCCCGTATGATCCATATCCACACATCCCGGCCGGTGCGAAAACGTGTCCCAGATGGACGGTCCCCGCCCATCGGTCCGGGCCGCCCCTTCCACTTGATAGGCCGCCGTCGCACAGCCCCAGGTAAATGATTGGGGAAACACGGGTTGATCCAGGGTGCCTTTTGACATGTTAAATTTCCTTTCGACCTTCCGCCAACCACTGTCCGGCGAGTTCAAGCGCCGGCCCTTTCGTCTTGAGATTCTGACGTCGAACGGGAATCAGGTCGATCACCTCAAACCCGCAGGTCGCCATAACCTTTTCCAGGCTGACACAACACGCCGGAGCCCCCCCACCCCCTCCGCCGGCGACACAGACGCCGATGAAGGGCTTCCCGGATATCGATTTTCGGCCTGTCTCGTGGGTGCAGATGCGGCGCAAACGATCCGTAAAAGCCCGCAGGCTTTCGCTCAGGTCGGAATAATACACGGGCGTCGCAACCACCACGGCGTCCGCCTGCCGGATCTTTTCGACCAACCCGCTCAAGTCGTCATCGATTACACATCGTCCCTCTTTCCGGCATAATCCCCACCCCCCGTCGTCACATTGCCGGCATCGCTCGATTTTGAGCGGAGGCAGAAAAATCACCTCCGTCGAGCCCCCCGCCCGGGCCAAACCTTGCCGCACCGACTCCAACGCCTGGGCGGTCTGCCCCTTCGGATTCCGACTTCCAGAGATCAACAGTGTTTTCATCATATCACCGGAATTCCCAGCACCGAGGCCAAAGACTCCAACCGACCCCGCTGATCCCCATACATCAGAATGTAATGTTGCGACATGACCTTGCGGATGAAATCATCCGTCGGCGTATCGAACACAATCTCCAGGCTCGGCAGTTGCGGCGCGGGCGGCGCCCAACCCGCCTCCTCCCAGGGAATGGGCGTCCGGGCTTCTCCCGTCACCACATGCAAAACGTAATCCCCGCCGGAAGAACCCAGCCGGCAGAGCGTAACCTTGCCGGTCTTCAACCGGGACACATTCAACAACCCCTCGCCAAAATCGCCAAACGCGTTCGGCATCACGGTCACCCGGCCTTCCACGATTTCGGCCGGCACATAATCCGGCACCCCCATCAACGCCCATCCACCAGAAACTCGTAGAATTCCAGGTAGCCGCCCACCTGCCCCGTCAAATATCGCACCATGAGCTGGGTCACTGCTCCCAGGCTGTCGTTTTCCGGCACAGACGAAATATCCAGTTCGTCGTGCAACAGCGTCAGACTGCCCGCCGGCGCAAAGTGCATCAATTTTTTAACTCCATCGACATCGTTAAATGAAAATCCGGCATATCCCCGCTCCTCGATCTTGGCCTTGAACGCCAGGTAGAGTCGGACTGAATTTTCAACCGTTCCCGGCTTGGGCTCCTTGACAAAGATCCAACGCTTGCGCAACGCTTCGGCGGTTGTGCTAATGGCGGCATCCGAGACGGTCTCCATCAATCGAGCGATCTCCAATAATTCGAAGTGTTCGATTTCCGGTCCAATTTTGGATTTCAGGGAAACCCCGTCGTATAACGTGCCGTATAAACGCATATCCCGATATCCCGCCATGCCGATTTTGGCGTTCTTAAGCAGGGCCGCGGCACGGGCCGCTTCGGCATAGGCGACCACCGCCCCGACATTCGGCGCTTGTCCCCGCCGGGTCACGATGTAGTCAAAGGTAAACCCCATATCCGCCATCGGCTTGCGCAGGGCCGTTGTCCCGGCCTGATCCGCAGTGGTCACAAACCGGTCGCCCGCTTGCCAGCCAGTTAACCCCCACAACACCATCGGCTTGTGTTTGAAGGACTCAATCACATTAAAAACCGCCCAGGACGGGATCCAACCGGCCACGCAAATAATCAGGACATCGATATCCTGGCGGGCCAGTTCAGCCCGGGCGCGCGCGGCCTCTTTGCCCTGGGGATCGTCGCAAACCGGGGCGGTTTCAAAGAGTTGCAGTCCGGCCTTTTTTAACGACTCGGCAGCCGCTGCACACCGGTTTTCGATGAGCTCTTTGGGCGTATTGATTTCGCCGAATCCCACAAATCCGGCCCTGACTTTTCGGATTGCCGTCATCTTTGCTTCTCCTGATTAGTACCTCATCCATCAAAAACTGCGACAAAAACAAGAAAATTACCACGGATGATACGGATCATACGGATAGGAAATAGGTTATGCTGAACCGATGTTCTCTTCGACGGCGGCTTTTCGCTCCTCCCTCCCCCGCGCCGGGGGGAGGGAAAAACCTGCACCGCTTGCGAACCGAATGAAGTTATTGGGGAGAGTCGCGCACCCCGACTCCATTCGGAAAAGACGATCCTCCTCTGGTCTGGTGCTTTGGGTTATGGGCGAAGCCCCACCTTGGATTGTACATCTCATGAAAATATCCGCCGGTTTAATTCCCGATATTTACGAAAGGCAACCTCATAAGCCCCACCCGCTTCGCCACTGGGTGACACGCTCTCCGCCGGATGAACCATCGCCTGAATCGCATCCTCCAGCGAAACCCTGAGTCCCGTCCCCGCCGCCGCCAAAACCGCCGTGCCCAGGCTGGTCGACTCCTCGCACCGCATCGAATGAATGGGTTTCCCCAACACATCGGCCTTGATCTGGCGCCAGAGGCGACTGCGCGCGGCGCCGCCCAAGGCCGTCACCTCGCAACAGGGAATACCGCAGTTCTCCAATAATTCCAGGTTATCCCGCAGGGCGAAAGCCGTCGACTCGAGAATCGCCCGGACAAAATGGGCGCGGCGATGCGCCGTGGTGACACCGTAAAAAACGCCCCGGGCCTCGGGATTCACCTCCGGTGAACTCATCCCGCAAAAATGGGGCAACACGATCAACCCGTCACTCCCCGGCGAAATCAATCCGGCGGCCTCGATCAACGCCGCATAGTCCTGCCCCGCGCCAAATTCGTCCCGGAACCAGCGCAACACCATGCCCGCCGTCGGGATCCAGGGCATCAGTATAAATAACCCGGGCCGAGCATGCCGGTAGATCCCGATTCGTCGATCCGGATCGTAGAAGGGACGGTCGATGGTCGCGCAGATGGCCAGGGCGCAACCCGTGGTCTCAGTCACCATTCCCGGCGCCCGGTTGCCGGCGCCGACAGCCGCCGCCACCTGGTCGATCGGCGCCACCGTCACCGTTGTCTTCCGGTCCAATCCGACCGGTGCGGTCACGCATCCGGCCGATGCACCGGATTCCAGCAGAACCGGTAATTGGTCCGCTGTCATCCCCAGAAAAGCCAACATGTCCGGCCACCAACAGCCGTTGACCAGATCGTAATACAGGGTCGAAGGATTGAGCGCGTGGTCCGTGGCATACCGGCCGGTCAGCCGATAGATCAGATAATCTTCAACCATCAGGAATTTGGCGGCCTGCGCAAACAACTCCGGTTCATTCCGGCGCATCCATAAAATCTTCGCCGCCGGCCAACCGGGAGCGATGTCCTGCTGACCCGTGACGCGGTAAACCACATCGCGGCCAAATGCCTCCCGGATCGATTCCGCTTCCACCTTGGCCCGGTTATCCAGCCAGACAATCGCCTTGCGAACCGGACGCCCCTGCCGATCCAGAACCACTAAAGTCTCCCCCTGACTGGTGACTCCGACCGCACGAATCCGTTCGGGAGCGACACCCGTTTCAAGCAGGATTTCGCCGATCACCGCCTGCGCCGCATCCCAGTAAATCTCGGGATCGAGTTCCACCCGGTCGGGCACCGGATAGTCCAACGAGTATTCCTGGGTCCGGACAGCGAGCATCCGCCCGTCCAAGTCAAAAAGCGCCCCTTTCAGGGCGGTCGTACCGACATCCAACGTCAGGATCAGGCTCATTTCCACAACTCGGCGATGGTTTCAACCGTTGCGTCCACCAACATCTTTCCGCCATCGGACCCGACCTGTCCGTTAATGATCAAGCCTCCATATCCGCCCAACTGTTCCGCCCGCGCACTGGGCAAATACCCACCCCCCCCCGCACAGAGTTGCACAACAAACGTCTGCCCGGCCACACTCCGGGCCTTGATCTGATCACCAAAATCCAGGTACAGCTCGAAGGGGTTGGTCACCCAGACGCAGGACCCGATCCGTAGGGCGTGCATTTCCAGGGTAAACGTCGGATCCACATCCTGGCTCTCGTAGCGGGCAATCACCGCTTGATTATTTTGAATCAACACAAAATGATGCAATTTGGAATCGTAGGGCCCCGGCCGCCCGTGAATCTTTTCGTTGTGGTGCACCTCTTCGCAAAACTGGCGATAAGCTTCATCTTCCGGCAACTGCGCTTCCAATTCCGCGAGGTTCCGCCGCGCCGCGACAAAATCCGCGTAACTCGCGCGACGCCGCGGGAGCTTCAGACTTTTGACCCGATGCGCAAAAACCGGTGAGAAATCGATCCGCGCCACAGCTTCACGCAATGTTCCATTCACCGCGGCAACCAACCGCCGCCCCATCTCCACCACTCCATCCGCATGCCAAAAGTCCGGCTCGCCCTTGTAATTCCGGGACAGATCGCGGGGCGACTGACACCCCGCCGCGCTGATCTGCCCCAGGGTTCGAAAAGATTCGCCGAATTGATCCTTAAGCCGTTGCCGGACTTCGCCCATAAAATCGGAGGAGATCAGATACGTTGCCTCCATCACTTGCGACGGACACGCGAGGTTTAGGATGACCCCGGTCGGCCGACGGTTTTGATCGAAGGTAAAAAGGAGGTCGACCCCGGAATTCTCACCGCCTTCCATCCCGATGAAATCCTGGCGGTCGGTCCGCCCGTACATCTCGGCTGTTCCGCCGGAATAAACGGCGCGACGACAATGCCCCACCCGGGCGAACCCCAAGGCTGAAGACACCCCGCCGGGCGCACGGTTGGTCCAGGCTTCAACCACGGCGTCCTTCACCTTTCCCAGAAGGAATAACCGGTAATCGGCGGCCTTGAGCACCCCGGGCAATTCTGCCAGCCAACCCAGCCCCGTAATCGAATCCACCGCGGGCGCATTGTGCGTATGGATCAAGTTCACAAAAAGTTTCGAGGTATCCAGGTCGGGCAATGCCTGGGCCACCAAGGCCCGCAGTTCGGTTTGAAAATCCTCCCGGATCGCCACCAGATCGAGCGATACGGAAACAGCCACTTCGCCGGTTTCGGATTCGAGGGCGAGGACAGTCGCCGAGAGGCGCGAGTGAACGCCTTTGGACACCCGGTGATAGTACTGACCCGAGAGATCAACCGGCCCCTCGGGCGTGGTATCGATTTCCGCCCATCCGATGCGTAATTGAGACATGGCTGGATCCTCCGGAACCGCAAGATTGAAAGGACAAACGACGTGTTGAAAGCCTAATCCCACATCCCGG
>CAZCDO010000016.1:0-7594 GCA_964497135.1 uncultured Verrucomicrobiota bacterium | reverse complement strand
TTGAAAGCGGGCCCTCGCTGACCGTTAAAGGCCGCACAAAGCCGCCGATCCGAAGAACTTTCCTTACGTCGCACAATCGGGGGGCCAACCTGTAACGCCACGACCCTCCGTACGACACGGCTTTGTTGCCATTCTTCCCAAGTCCAGTTGACTTTAAGAAAATCTTGGTCTTTACATCGGGCACAAATTAGGCTATTACATCCGTTTTCGCGGACATATCCAACAGTCCACTTTGGGGCAGTAGCTCAGTTGGTAGAGCACCACGTTCGCAACGTGGGGGTCGAGGGTTCGAATCCCTTCTGCTCCACCAGAATAGTTTTATTCCAAAATCAGAAGGGATGAGAACCCTTGGGTTCGTTTACGAGCTTGGCGAGAAATGGCCCGCCAAGGCCCCCGTAGGGGCAAGGCCACAGGCCGCCGCAATCCCTTCTGCTCCACCATTGATATCAATGGTTTACGCATATTAAACTCCCGCCGATTTTGGTTTACTGGCCACTTTGGTGGCCACTTATCGGGTGTCGTGCCCATTTGCTCCTGCAATAATTTTCGAAATTTTCTTTTGAACGTTTTTATGCGATATCGGCGCTTGGATAGGCAGTTTCAGTGCCCGTGCTGTCGCAATTCTGGCGGTAATCGTCCGGATTAGACGAACTGCGTCGGATCGTGGCCCTCGCTGATCGCCCGCAATACGATATTTGCACAGGCCAGGGCATCGGATGCCGCATCGTGGTGCTGGAGCGGAAGGCACAACCGATCGCAGACATCGGAGAGTTTGGTGGGGCGAATATTCCAGATTCTGCGGGCCATTTTCATCGTACAGAGAAACTGCTTCGAAGGCGCTGAAATATTGCTCATCGCACAGCAGGCGCGCATCACGGATCGGTCAAAAGAGGCATTATGCGCGGCAATAAAATCGACCGGCCCGATATGCTCCTGGAGTTCATCCCAAATCCCTTCAAAGGTCGGCTTCTTTTCCACATGCCGCCACTCGATCCCATGAATATAGGTAAACACGAAATAGCGGCGGGGCGGCTTAATCAGATGGAACAATGATTTCTCGATCGTGGTGCCCCGTACCACAACGACCGCCACCGCGCAGGCACTATCCCGACCATAATCCGCAGTTTCAAAGTCAATCGCCGCAAAAACCGGTGGATTCCGCGGAGTTTCCGGCGGATCGGGTTGCTTCACCCTTGATTTTCGGGTCTTAATCGGGATCACTGATTGCATGAAACCATTCCGTTTAGCAGATCATCTCAAATCATCCGCACCGTGCGCTCTTTGCAAAGTGCCAGAACGAAGGTGGGAACGCAAGCCTAACGATATCCCCAGACTTCGTTGGGATAAAGAGGCCGCGGAGCGGCAAAAGAACGGCGCTCACACGCGCCTACTACCAACTCAAATTAAACCCTGTGGCTTGTCGGGGAACAGCCACTCATTTTCCGAACCACCCCCCTCCCCAAAAAAACTCACACCACCCTGACCACGGTCCCCTGCTCCAGCGATTCAATCGCTGCGGCCAATACTTTCTGCGCGGCCAAACCATCCGCTCCGGATCCGTCGATGGCATCGGGCGCTACTCCCGCAGCCACCTGTTCCACAAACCGGTTGATCCGGTTACGGAAGGTATCTTCGAAATCGCGCATTCCGCCGAACAACGGATTGGTGTAAACGGTCTTTTCCGGATTGCCGGCCGGATACAAAGTCACTTCCCGATACATGTCGTCCAACACAAAACGCCCGCCGGTTCCCGCCACTTCGCATCGTTCCATCGGATGGCCCCGCTCGATGTCGTAACTCCCGGTCAACCCTCCGACGACACCATTCTTAAAGCGCAGGCTGAAATGGGCGGTGGACCAGATCTTGCGCCCCGGCGCCTTGAGCGCGAAACATTGTACCGCATCGACATCCCCGCAATAATATCGCATCACATCCACCGTGTGCGGATGCAAAGCCTTGATCTGGAAATAGGGGGAACTCTCATTGGGGTTTTTGATCCACATACTCATATTGACAAAAAGCAGAGTCCCCAACCGTCCCTCGTCCACCCATTTTCGAGCAAGGACGGCAGCCGGGGTAAACCGGTGGTTCAAATCGACGCCCAGACATCGTTTTTTCTTGCGGGCCAGCGTCACCATGTCCTCGGCCTTGTCGATCTCGTTGCAGATGGGTTTTTCGCACAACACGTGAGCCCCCGCGTCCAGCGCCTGCAGCGTCGGCTCGTAATGGTCACTGCCATATTCATAGCCGCCCGTCGCGACACTACAGAGGTCCGGCTTCAGTTCGGCCAGCATCCGGGACGCGTCATAATAAGCGGGCACGCCCAATACCTTCGCCGCCGCGTCGGCCCGTTCCGGGATGCGGTCACAGACCCCCACCAGTTGAACCTGATCATTCTCCCGGTAAATCCGGGCATGCCGGTTCCCAATCGGTCCCATTCCGATGACGCACACTCTTAACATCTCAGCCTCCTTTTAACGGCCCTCGCTTAGCGCGGGCCGTTAACCGATAGCCCTGTTCCCGCATGGCCGGCTCAAAAAAGTCAAAATAATTGACGCCCGAATCGCTCTTCCAACGGTCAATCGAATCGGGGCGGACATGAATTTTCGCCAGCTTGAAACCGAGGAATTTACTCAACCGGGCCAGGGTTTCATCCTGATGCAATACAAAGTCCTCAAAACGGACTTCAATCCAATTTTGGGGCTGGGCGGTCGCCCGCACCAGATCGTACTGGTATTTCCAGGAAATCGCCCGGCGCAAGCGTTCGTCGTCGGTCGCCGGATACTCAATCCCAAAATCCGTCAAATCATCGGTCACATGCCCGCCGATGATGCAATCCCGTGGGTTTCGGACCCAGAAGATATACTTGATTTCGGGAAACAT
This sequence comes from uncultured Verrucomicrobiota bacterium, assembly GCA_964497135.1. GTDB lineage: Bacteria > Verrucomicrobiota > Kiritimatiellia > CAIKKV01 > CAIJXV01 > CAIJXV01. The sequence goes on along the minus strand of CAZCDO010000016.1, from coordinate 4,711 downwards.
CCGCACGATCCAGGGATAGGCGAGCGTCGTTTCCGGAATTTTCCAACCCCGGCGGGGCGCATCGCTTTCCAACACGGTTTTTAGATAATCCGTGATCAACGCGGTGAATTTTTTAGGGATCGGTCCGGATTTCAGACGGCTGAAATCCCAGGTCAGATCTCCCGTCCAGCGGACTTTCCGAGCCAGCACGCGACAAGCTTCGTACATCGCCTCGGGCGGCAGGAGATCTCCGGAATTATTGAGGGGCTCCCCCATGAACACGCCACTGGCGGTCAGGGTATGTGAAATAGCGCGGGTCCCGGAATGGCCGCGGCCAATGATGGTGATCAAGGGGGTGGATTTCATGTCGATATTCAACGGCTTTCCGGCTTTCGCGGAAACATCCAGTTGGATGTGTGCTCCGTAGCGCAAGCTTCCAGCTTGCTTCCCCGCCGAAAACAGGCTGGAAGCCTTTTCTATCTTTTATGTTCAGAGTTTTTTGGCGCCGCGCTGGGTTCGTAATTCCTTGGCTTGCAACCCCTTCGCCGCTTTGGGAGAACCGATGTGCATCGTGTTGTAGGCCTGTTTGGAACTCTTGAACGGACCGCACCCCTGCCCATGCCAATTAAGATTGGTATAGATGGGATCAGGCCGGCCGGTTTCCTTCTCGCGCCGGGCCACATGGGCGAGCATGCGGGATTCCAACATTTTAACCACTTTCGGATTTTTCGCCGCCACGTTGTGGTCTTCGCCTGGATCGTCCTGAAGATTATAGAGTTCCACCTCGGGTTTGTAATGAAAATCGGGTTCCAGGGCATGGATCAGCTTCCATTCCGGTGTGCGCCAGCCATGCTTGCGCATCCAGGTGCATTCGGTAATGTAAAATTCCTTCTCCTGCGTCCGCTTCGCACCGTGCATCAGCGGAACCAGGCTCCGCCCATCCATTTTCAAGTTATGCTTCATTCCCATCAATTCCAGCACGGTCGGCAGAACGTCCTTCATCTGGCAATAGTCATCGAACCGCTGGCCGGCCCGGATTTTGCCCGGCAACACGAAAGCCAGCGGGATGTGCAGGGTGCAATCGTATAGCCCGTGATGATCGTAAAAACAGTCGTGGTCGTGCAACGTCTCGCCATGATCCGAATCGATCACCACCAGAGTGTCCTCCTCAACCCCCAGATCCTGGAGGGTGGCAAATAAATTGGCGATGCAGGAATCCATGTAGGCCAGGGCGCCGTCGTATTGCGCGATGATGTATTCCTTGTCGGTACAGTCCGGCGGGAACCAACTCGCGAAATAATCACAGAAGGGTTTGAATTTATAGACGGGCTTGAGGGAGTTGTTTTTGGGGTCGCATTCGTTGCCGGCATAAAACATCCGCTCGAACGGGCGGGGCGGCAGGTAGGGCGAATGCGGATCCATATGCCGCATAAACAGGAAAAACGGTTTTTTATCGGCCGCCAACCGCTTGAGTTCCGGGATCGTCACGGCGTTCAGATTCTCGGCCTTGGGACTCCGCCCGGCTTCCCAGGAACCCCACCCTTCAAAGTCGATGTACTTTTGGAACCCCCGCGAGGCCGGATTCCCGCTGAACCCCACGCAGGTGGTATTGTAATTTTCACGCCCCAACAATTCGGCCAGCGTCACCAGGTTCGGTAATAGCCCCCCCTGATGCCGCAACGCCACCACGTCCATCCCAAAGGCATCCATGCCCGTGAACATCGAGGTGTATCCCGGGGTCGTCGGAATATGCGGACTGAACATATTGTTGAATACCGCCCCCTGTCTCGCAAATTTATCCAGGTGCGGCGTCGTCAAGCGCGGATATCCATACAAACTCATGTGATCCGCCCGCAAGCTGTCGATTCCCAACACCACCAGATTTAACTTCCGCTTCATCACACTCTCCTTGTTGTAGCCGCGCTCGGTGAGCGCCTTTTAGCCCGACTTAAATTGATTCGATCTCGATCCGCCGGCCCTGTTCCGCCGACGCATAACACGCCAGCACCATCCGCAAGACCTCCCGCCCCTCCTCCACCGTGGCCAGCGCCGGACGCCGGCCCGTCAAAAATTCCGCCAACGGTTGCGCCAACCCCGCAATCCGCTCGCCATGCTGACGGATCTCCGGAAGTTCACTGACTGTCCATTTTTTCTCCTCGTCCAGATACCACTTGAGCTGGATCCCGCCGGCCGGCCAGGGATTATTGCAACTGGGCACATCGCCGTACTGCCCGATGATCACTCCCCGCTCACAGACGATTTCGGTCACCGTCTCCCCGGCCACCGCATTGAAGGTGCAGGACACTTCCGAAAAGGACCGATCGGCATGCCGAAACACGACAATCGCGTTGTCGTTGGGGATGGCCGGATTTCCCAACGTCCCCAGTTCCGCCATGACGCTCACCGGCCGGCCTCTCAGCCAATAGATGAAATCCAGGGCATGGGCCGCGTCATCGGCGAAAATATCGCGATTGAGGGCGGGATTCACATGCCAGGTTTTATCGAAATCCTTCCACTGCTGAGTGGGCAGGCAATGGCGGCGACGCGCCATAAACACGCGTCCAAACCGGCCTTCGGCCAATAACGCCCGGATTTGCAGGTTATGTGGATCCACCCGCATCTGCCAGGCCAGAGTGAAGGGCACCTTCGCACGGCCCACCGCGGCCACCATGCGGTCAGCCTCCGCCATCGTCAGGGACAGGGGTTTCTGAAGGATGATGGCCTTCCCCGCCATCGTCGCCTGCTCGACCAGTTCGGCATGCCGCGCGGTTTCCGAGGTGATCACCACCGCCCCCACATCGCGCCGGGCCAGCAGTTCAGCCGCGGTCCCGACCGGTTCAATTCCTTGGGCCGTACACCCCGCCGTCGCCCGGGCCGCATCGGCATCCCATCCTGCCACCAGGCGGACACCCCAATCCGGATTCTTCCGCCAGCGCTCGCAATACATCCCGATATGCCCGTGGGCAAAGCCCAATATCCCCATGCCGATCGGATCCATTATTTCAACCTCTCCATCGCAAAAACCATTTAGACTCTTTTTAGGTTGGGCGAGATCGCCGAGCGCGCCGGTGCCAGACCCAACGGCTCCCCCGGAGGTGTCGCCCTACCGTGAGTTGCGGACGATCGATGACCTTAAGGAACTAGGGGCTTTGCCAAAGGCAAAGTCCGACAGACGCCCAGTGCTTTGAGACAGGCGTTCATGTAGCCGTAACTTTCGGCCGCGATCACATCCCGGCGACCCAACTCGTACTTGCCGGCCCCGATCACCTCCAGGCAAACGGGACCCTCGTATTTCACATCCACCATCGCCTTGAAATAGCCCCGGAGATCGATGTCGCCCCGGCCGCAGGCCTGATCACACGGTTCGCCCGGACTCGGACCCCGCCCCTTGCAGTCCCGGATATGAATATGCCGCACCCGGCTCAACACTGCGGGCAGGGCCTGGGCCGGATTTTCATTGGCCCGGTAAATATGGCTCGGATCCATGTCGATCCCGAACGCCGGCGAGGTGATCGCCTTCATCGCCCGCAATGTCGTGGGCGTATTGTAAATCGAACCGCCCACATGCGCCTTGCAGCACAGTTTGACGCCATACCCGACCGCGCGTTCCGCCATCTTCGCCAGTTGCGCGGTCTGTTTGACGAAATCCTCTTCCACATCCGATTTGCCGCCCGGCCCGACATTGACGATCGGAATCCCAATCGCCTGCCCGGCCTCGAACGCCTTCATCAGCCGAGCCTCGTCCAACGAGGCGACCTCCATACTGAGCAGCGCGAGTTTATGTTCCACCGCCAGCGACCGGATCGTGTCCGCCTGGGCCGCCCAATGGTCCAGGTCCAGATGCTCGCACATCCCCTGGATGGCGGAGAGTTCGACGCCGTCATAGCCCGCCCAGGCGATGTGCTGCATCGCCGTGGCCAGATCATGCCCTTGAAACAGCACGGTATTGACACCTAATCGGATCATGATTGTCTCCTCGTTTAAATGCGTTCGGTTTTGGGATCGCCGTGCATCGTCGGCAGCGGATGCGGCCGGACCAATGCGCCACCCTGTTCGTAGGAGTCGATCACGGCCCAGATATATTCCAGCGTCGCGAGCGCGTCCCGCGCGGACGAGCGCAGGTGATCGCGCGGCACGCCGTTGGTCACATCCTCCAAAAAGGCGTGAATCCGGCGCGGGAAGGTCACTCCGAAATCCTTGATGCCGGTATCGAGAATCTCCGGCGTCGGACCCTGGCCGAGTCCAAAGGACTCACCCGGCTTGGGCGCCGGCCAGTAGGTCAGCTTCTCGATGCAGTTTTCGATGCAGAAACTGCCCTTACTGCCCGCCACCTCGCAACTCCACCATCCGCCCAATCCCCAGACGGCATCGCCGCGCTGGCTTAACAGGTACCCGATCGTCCCATTGGCAAACGTCACGTGGACGCTGTTCACCGAGACCAGGAGATCACCCTTGTTCTTGCGGAAGCCCGGCTTGGAGGAAAACGATTGAATATGGGTGATGTCGCCGCAGAAATGGAGCATGACACTGAAGGGATGAGTTAGAAAAGCCTTCATATGGGCATAGGGCTGATTGAAACGCGGCGATGGGTTGAAGCCATAGGTCGCTTCCCCGCCATTGAAACCCACCTTGAACAGGAGATAAATCAATTCGCCCACCTGCCCATCGGCCATGTACTTCTTGGCCCGTTCGGCCGTCGGCGTGAAATAATGATTGAGATTACAGCCCAGGT
>CAZCDO010000015.1:0-33512 GCA_964497135.1 uncultured Verrucomicrobiota bacterium | reverse complement strand
AGTCCCACACTTTGTCGGTTACGCTTAGTCGCCGCGCCTTAGTCAGATTGTCCATACGGTTGACCCAGCACAATCGTCTCCGCTAGGGAAGACGAGGAAGACCCACCCCGGCCTGCGGCCACCCCTCCGTGGGAGGGGACCCAGCGGAAATTCGGCCCCCCCTCTAAGGGGACCCAGTGGAAATTGATCACTCCTTTGTTTGAATGTGGGAGGCGCGTTCCATCGCGCCGATGATTCCAAGGGCAGGGACCGGATCGGCGCGACGGAGCGCGCCTCCCACATTCGCAATCAGATTGGGGATCGGGGCAGGGCGGCCAACATCCGCCCACAGGGTAGGCGGAGATCAATGGGCTTGAACTGGGGCTGTCGGGGTTGACCCGGAGATGCGCAGGTCCTGGCGAGAATTGATCGTTGAGCCGGGGATGGGCCCGAGGTTGAGCAGGGAGAGCAAGAGGTTGCCGACTTCGCTGTTCCGGATGGGCTGGAGGGGCGCCGCATAGGCGGGTCGGCTTGTGCCGGGATCCTGGCGGGTGTCCTTATTCCAGGCATACAAATCGCCAGGGGTTACGCCCGCGCCCCAGACGAAAAAGGGAATCGTGTAATCGAGGGGATCGGAGGGATCCCCGTGTTTTTTTCCGCTGCCGCCGTGGTCGGCCGTGACGATCAGGGTGGTTTTTCCTTTGAGCATCGGATGGGTCGCGATCAGATCCATGATCCGGCCCAGGCAGTCATCGAGGGTGACGAACGCCGCCTGGTAAGCGTCGCTGCCCCAGCCTTCCGAATGGCCGGCGGAATCGAGTTCCGTGAAATGGACCAGGCTGGCCTGGCAGGGATTCGTGCTCATCATCGCGATGAAGTCGCTGGTCAGGGCCGGGGAAGACTTCGCATACACATAGACATCCACCTTGTTGCGCCCGTTATCTTGGCCGGATAAATCGGGCGCCCCGTGGTCGGCATCGTAGGAAATGCGGAACAACGAGAACTTGGTCTTGGTTGCCCAGAGCCCGGTGCGAAGACCGTTGTCATGGGCGACATCGAAGAAACTGGACACGTACGATCCACGATGGGAGTGGAGGGTGGTGCCGGTCGCCGGATCCGTATTTTTGGTCCAGGTGTGCCCGGCCGGTCCGGTAATGGGACAACTCGTGACCATGCTGATGTGATTGGGGAGGGTGACGGTGAGATCGTAATCGGCGCGGGCATTGAGGGTATAGGCCGATTCCCTTTTAAGCTGGTTGAAGTACGGGAGCCGACCGGTCTCGATGAGCGTTTGCAGGTATGGCGAGCCCATTCCATCCACACTGAGGGCGACGACATAGTCCGCGCCACGGGTCACCGTCGTGAAGAGTATCCACAGGCAGAATATCCAGCGGCGCATACGAGTTCCTTTCGGGTAGAGTAACGGACCACGGCATGTTTCGAGACCGCGATGCGGGTTCCACTGTATCGTATTTCCGGATGAAGGCCACCTGAAAATACGGGCAGGGGTCATTGCTTCCATACGGAAAAAGCGTGTTTGTTCGGGCGAAAGAGGATAAGGTGCGTTTCGATTGACGGGAGAGAACCGACTCATGAATGAAGCGACCGGCCTGACTTTTGCGGAATGGGAGCAGTGGATGACGGAGCGGCAGATTCCCCGCTACCGGGCCCGGCAGGTCTGGCATTGGATTTATCGGAAGACCGTTCGGGAATGGGACGCGATGCGCAATTTGACCGCGGATCTGCGGACCCAACTCGCCGGGGAGTTCCGGTTGCGGCCAGTCGAATGCCAGGCGTTGGAAGGGGCGAGCGGGGAAACGCAGAAAATGCTGGTGGGGCTGGCGGATGGCGAGGCCGTTGAAGCGGTATTGATTCCCGCCGCCGAGCGGGTTACGGTTTGCGTATCCAGCCAGGTCGGCTGTCGGTTTCGATGTGCCTTTTGTGCCAGCGGCCAGAAGGGGGTTTCCCGCAATTTGACGCCCGGCGAGATGGTGGGCGAAATCTTGCTGGCCATCGATCAGATCGGCGCGCATCCGGATAACGTGGTATTCATGGGGATGGGGGAGCCGCTGGACAATTACGAGGCCGTGTTGAAAGCCTTGCGGATTTTGAACGATGGAGAGGGTTTGGCGATCGGTGCGCGGCGGATGACGATCAGCACCTGCGGGGTGGTTCCCGGGATTGAGCGATTGAAAGGGGAGGGGCTCCAGGTCGAATTATCCGTCTCCCTGCATGCGCCGGACGATGCGTTGCGGTCGCGCTTGATGCCGGTCAATCGCCGGTATCCGATTGCCGCACTGATGGCCGCATGCGGCGATTACAGCCGGGCCACGGGACGGCTGGTCACCTTTGAGTACACGTTGATTCGCGGCTTGAACGACCGGACGGACCAGGCCCAGGCGGTGGTGCGCTGGGTGCGTGCGATCGGGGGGCGGGTGAATTTGATACCCTTGAGCCCGGTTCCCGAATTTGAGGGGGAAGCGCCGACCCCGGCGGGGGTGGAGGCATTTCGCGCGGTATTGGAACGGGGTGGAGTTAATACGACGGTGCGGAAGTCAAAGGGGGCCGACATCAGCGCCGCTTGCGGGCAGTTGCGGCGGCGCGTTTGCGGGGAGCGGGGACCCGGGCCTTAGGGGCGGCTTTTCGCGCGGGTGGGGGTGGGGTTTTTCGACCGGGTTTGGGGGCGGCGAGGTGGGCATCGATCTGTTGGCTGAGATCGGTGATGATGTTCATATAATTGATATAGGCGTCATAGGGGCTTTTGAAGGGGTTGAAATACTTGTGGATATCCCCGTCGCCGAGCCACTTGGTGCACATGTAGTAGAAATGGTCGGAGGTTTGAAGGTTGCGCCAGGTTTGGAGCAGGGCGGGATGGCCCAGGCGCAGTATTTTATTTTCGAGGGCATAAACCGCCTGGATGGCGTCCTTCTGCATATCGTTCCCGACCCAGGCGCTGAGGTCGCGTTCGACATCGGCCCAAGAGATCAATTGCGGCACATCGAGGCGAGCGACGGGGGTTTGGATCCGGACCGCTTCGGAGGGGGTGGCGAACGAGAATTCGGGATGGCGCAAGATGGCAGCGGGGAAATCCTTCATGAAATCAAAAATGCCGGTTTCGGCGGCGTGGTGTTCGCCAAAAGTCTCGAAATCCATGAAGAGATTGATGACATCGCTGACGCCCTGGGTCTGGTGAATCCGGTCGGCGAAACGGGCGCCCGACAGGGGGTGATCGGGCGCCGTGGGATCGTTGAAGCGGAAGGCGATGGCATCCGAGAGGCGGTAATTTTTGAGCAGGAGGCGCAAATTGCGACAGCCCTGAGGGCGATAGACATGATTGGGACTGCGCCAGCCGAGGATGGGATCGGCGCCTTCGGCGAGGATGGCGGTGAAGCCCATTTTTTCGACGACCCGGGCCACGTCATTGTTAAAAATGAGTTCCGTGTTACGGAAGACGGCGGGGGTTTGTTTGAAACAGGATTCGATGGCTTGGCGGTGTAACTCGACCTGGCGGTGGAATTCAACCTCCGAAAACAGGAAGGCCAGGGAGTGGTGGTAGGTTTCATTGAGGAATTCCACGCAACCGGTGTCGGCCAGGTCCTGAAAGAGTTTCAAGACGGCGGGTTGGTACCGGGCGAACTGTTCGAGGGCGATTCCGGAAATGGAGAAGGCGACCTTGAACCGGCCCCCATGATGGCGGATTTGCTCCAGCAGGATATAGGCGGCGGGCAGGTAGCACGATTGGGCGACCCGCTGAAGGATGGCGCGATTTTCTTCCTCATTTTCATACGCGTGTTCCCGGCCGATATCGAAGAAGGTATAATGGCGGAGGCGGATGGGCTGGTGGACCTGGAAATAACAACAGACGGAGGGCATAAGGAGCTCCTTTCCTAACCACCTGACAATGAACGGTAAAGGGTTTCGACTTTTTGGGCCGCCGCATCCCAGCACAGCGAGCGGAGTTCCCGGCGTCCCTGCCGAAGCAACTCGCGCGACAGCGCGGGATGATCGAGAATCGCCAGGATTTTATCGGCCAAATCGGCGACATCCCAGAAATCGACTTTGAGGGCATGGTGCAGGACTTCGCCGACGCCGGCCTGGCGGGCGATGATGACGGGCACATCGTAGGCCAGCGCCTCAAGGGGGGCGATGCCAAAGGGTTCCGCGACGCTGGGCATGACGTAGACATGGGCCATGGAGTACAGGCGCTCGACGTCCGCGCCCTGGAGGAATCCGGTGAAATGGAAATGGGCGCCGATCCGCAATTGTCCGACGCGTTCGATCAGGCGCGGCAGTTGGTCGCCCGCACCGGCCATGACAAACGTGATGTCTGGCCGGGTTTTCAGGATGCGGCCGGCGGCTTCGACGAAAAAATCGGGACCCTTTTGCGCGGTGACCCGGCCGAGAAACAGGACGATTTTTCCGGGGAAGGTCGGGGATGGGGGGCGGTGCTGAAGTGCCTCGCGCCGTCGGACGGCGTTGTGGACGACCTCAATCTTGTCGGGAGCGATGCCGTACCGCTCGATCAACTGGTTGCGGGTCTGGTGGCTGACGGCGATCACCCGGTCGGCGGTTTCGCACCCGGCGCGCTCGAGGGCGGCGATTTCCGGTTGGGCCGCGGGGCCGCGTCGATCGAATTCGGTGGAATGGATGTGAACGACGATCGGTTTGCCGGACTGGAGTCGGGCGCGGAGGGCGGCGGGGAAAGTCATCCAGTCATGGGCATGGATGACGTCGAAGGTTTCCGTTCGGACCAGGCTTTCGGCGGCGTCGGCAAACCGTTCGATTTCGAGATTCAAATCGACGCCATAGGGGCCGGGCTGGGCCAGCACACTGGGCGGGCCAGGGGTGCGGAGGGTTTGGTGGGCAAAGGCCGGGTTCCGCCAATCGGGGGCAGACGCGTTCAGTCCCGCGTAGGGCGACAAGGCGGCGGGGATCGGGTGGACCATCATCCGCCCCGGGGGTGGGGTGTGAGGGGAGGGGGACTCATGGGGGAGCTGGTTGGCGGCGACGAGGTGGAGCCCTTCGGTTCCGGGCGTTCCCGGAGGGAGGCGGGGAAGCATAAAGACCAAGTCGATTCCGCGGCGGACCAAGGCGTTGGACAGCCCTTTACAGGCGGTTCCCAACCCGCCGCTCAATAGGGGCGGAAACTCCCAGCCGAACATCAAGACACGCATGGGTTCCCCGGTGAAGGCGGTTAGACTTGACAATCGTCGCGAAAACAGCAGTCCAGATAGGGACAGGAGGCAACCCCCGAATCGAAGCAGGGGGTGTTACCCTCCGTTTTCTGGATAGCGCGGATGAGCTCCTTTTTCGTGATGGAACGGGGAACTTTAAGTCCCATCGCCTGCGCCTTTTTTTTGACATCGGGCATTTTCATGATGGTCTCTCCGGTTTGTTTTTTGGGGGGGACTCGAGCAGGCACAGGAGTCGAATCAGTTCCGCAGAACTCCAGGCTTGGGCGATACAGCCGGCGGGACGATGGGGGGGATCACCGTCGAATATTTCGGCGATATGGCCCAGTCCCTGTTCGAAGAGGTGGTCCGATAGAAGCGATTGGAGGTGACCGCGAAGGAGGGTGCGCGCCTCCGGGGAATAGCGATTGACCTTGAGATAGGCTTCTCCGTAGGGACCGAGAAGCCAGGGCCAGACGGTCCCCTGATGGTAAGCGCCATCGCGGGCCTCCCCATCGCCCTCGTAGCGACCGCGGTAATGGGGCGAAGAGGGAGAGAGGGTCCGTAACCCGAAGGGGGTCAACAGGTCGCTCCGAACCCGTTCCACCACCGCCCGGGCTTTTTCCGGGGGGAGGGGGGAATAAGGAAGGGAGACCGCAAAAATCTGGTTGGGCCGAATGGAGGCATCGAGTCCTTGTTCATTACAGACATCGCCGAGCCCCTGTTCATGTTCAAGCCAGAAAGTGGGCAGGAAAGCCTGGCGGAGACGGTCGGCCACTGAGGCGTAAGGGGTATTCGGCTCTCCGAAATCCTGCGCCAGTCGGTCGGCGAGGCACAAGGCATTATACCAAAGCGCATTGATTTCGACGGCGTAGCCATGACGGGGAGTGACCGGTTGGCCGAGGACACAGGCGTCCATCCAAGTCAGTTGGGTCAAAGCATTTCCGGCATGAAGCAGGCCGTCGGAATTCATGTAAATGTCGAAATCGGTGCCGTTCATGTAATGCTCGAGGATGGATTTCATGGTCGGCCAGAGACAATGTTTGACCTCCTCGCGATAGCCGCACCGAACGATCATCTGTTGGACCGCCCAGAAGAACCAGAGGGCGGCGTCGACTGAATTATAGGCGTTGTTACGTCCTTCGGGTCCGAAATAATTGGGCAACAATCCGTTGCGTTCGACCGGGATGAAACCCTTGAGGATCTCCAGGCCGAGTTCGGGCCGACCGGCATAAAACGTCAGGCCGGGCAAGGCGATCAAAGTGTCGCGACCCCAGTCGCCGAACCAGTGATACCCGGCGATGACGGAAGGGCGGTGGGGAGGGAGGGTGACGAGGAAATGCCGGCTGGATTCGATGAGGAGTTCCCGGGCGGTTGCCAGGGCCAGGGGTTTGCGGAGCCGTTTCAGGGGGCGGCGTCGGGTGGTGGCGGTGGATTCCCGCCGGGCGGCTTCCTCGCGGTCCCAGCATTTGAGGAGGGGGGTTTTGAGCGGCTCGAGACCGGCGGCCAGAATCACCGTTTCACCGGGTTCCAACGGGGTTTCGAAGCGGGCGGGATGGAAGAGGTCTTCCTGGCAGGCGAATCCCCGGGCGGCTTCGGCTTCATATTCAAAATTTCGGTACCAGAGAGGAAGGGGTTGGGTTTCAATGGAGCGGCTGGATTGGAGAAAGAGGGCCGGCATGTTCTGGTACGGGGCGATTCGAAATCCGTTGCGGACAGATTTAAAATCGAGTTCAGGCCGGAGAAAAGAATTTTCATGGGCCAATTCATGGAAACCGCGGTAGGCCAGCAGGGGCTTGATTCGCAGGGTTACGGGGAAATCGGCGCCGGACAGATCATAGCGGATGAGAACCGTCTGGGTGTCCCGGACGAGGAGAATGCGTTTGTGAAGGGTAATATCGCCCATGCGATAGATGAAATGAGGATACAGATCCTGGCGGAATTCGTACAGATACTGGCCACTGGCGGGGAAAAAAGTTCCGGGATATTTGTGGCTGGATAGAAAAAACTCCTTGTCGCCGGCGAGCAGGGAATCCTCGACTTTTGAGAGGAGGACGAATCGTCCCTCGGGGTGGAGCAGGTTTAAAACGAGTAATCCGTGATATTTGCGGGTATGGCAATTCAGAATCGTGCTGGAGGAATACCCGCCCATCCCGTTGGTGTCGAGCCATTCCTGCTGGAGGGCCTCCCGAACGGACTGGCATTGCTCGGATTTGATTATTAGCGTCATAACGGCTTCAATACATTCAATACAATAATAGCGTCCACTGATGACTTGACCATAAAAGCTTTTTGGCGATTTGTCCAGTATATTTCTATGGACGGTCTTGGATTCCTTCCGGGTTACGCATTCGGGCTTGACGTTTAAGGCGGGGTTGGGGAGATTAGAGCTGGAATGCAAACGGGAGAAAATTGATGCTAAACGATTCATCTGACGCACTGCGTCTGTTGCCGAAGCCGCGCTTGATTCAGTCCCTGGCCGGCGAATATCGCCTGGAACGGCCTCGTCTTGAAATCGGCGCCGCCGCTTCCGCGCTGATCCGGATTCTGCCCGCCGAATGGGCGGTGGAAATCGGTTCGGCCCCCGCCGTCGAAACCGGGGCCGCGCCGGGTTATTATTTTTCGATTGGGCAACCGGGGTCTTCCGAACCGGAGGCAACGCGGCATCCCGAGGGCTACTCCCTGGAGGTAACCGAGCGGGGCGTCAGCGCCCGGGCCGAAACGGCCGCTGGTTTGCTCTATGCCTGGCAAACCTTGAAACAGATTCTGCGCTCCAACGCCAGTCGGATTCCCTGCCTGCGGATTACCGACTGGCCGGACCTGCGGTGGCGGGTATATCATCTGGATCTGAAGGGAACCCGACGGACGCTGGCCAATCTGAAAGCCATTTTGCCTTCCCTGGCGGAAGCCAAGGTCAACGCGGTGCTTGCGGAATACGAGGATTATGTCCGGCTTGACCGGCATCCCTCCCTGGCTGTGCCGCAAGCTTTGAGTAAAGCCGAGGTGCGGGAGTGGGTTACGGCCGCCCAGGACTATAATGTCACGGTCATTCCGTTGGTGCAGACGCTCGGGCATCTTCAATATGTGTTGCGTCAACCGAAGTATGCCCATCTTCAGGAAAAAACCGGGGAGCCCAGCGAAGCGTGCGCAACGCATCCGGAGACGTGGCCGTTGATCCGTGATTTTCTCGACGAGATGATGGACGTGCATGCCGGGATGCCCCTTTTTCATGTCGGGTTGGATGAGACCTTTCACCTGGGAACCTGCCCGCGATGCCAGGCCCGGTTGGGCGGTCAATCGCGGATGTCGATTTATGTCGAATGGGTTAACCGGTGTTGCCGCCATGTGCGCGAACGCGGGTTCACCCCGATCGTCTGGGGCGACATTGTTTCGACCCATTTCGACGATCCGTTTGTCGCCGATCTCGATCGCACGGCGTATTACATCGATTGGGGGTATCAGCAGACGGGGCCGTTGTATCATACCCTGCTGACCCTGCACCGCAACGCGATCAGCCGCACCTGGCTGGAGCGGCCGAACGGGGAAATCGCGGAGATGCCGAGGATTGGTTATGGCCCCGGGAAACTGATCTTTGAGGAGTTACCGTCGGCTGATCGGGATCGACTCCATGCGTTCATCGACAATCCCGAATTTCCCCGGAAATTCAGGGCCGATGTTTCGCTGGCGATGCTGGCGAAGGCCGGAGTTAAGTCGGGTTCGGTTTCGGGGATCCGGGTTTCGTTTCACGGGCCGGTTGCGCCCCGTTTCATTCTCGGGCAGTTAAACACGATCGCGGCCGCGACGGCGTGCAAACAGCATGGTGCGGAGGTGGTCATCGGGTCGAGTTGGTCGCGGGGTCACAGCCTGGCCGGGATGAATGCCCATCCCGAGTTGGATTGGTACGGCATTCTGACCCTGGGTGCGGCCGGATGGTCCGCCCTGGGGTTGGAGGATCTTCGTGATTTTGACCGGCGTTTTGCCTGGCAGTTTTTCGGGTTGCCGGATGGCACGATAGGCGATCTGTATTTTCAATTTGAACGGAGCAGTGTCCGGGTGGATCATAGCATGGAGAATTATCTTCCGCATATTCTGGAGGAACTGGCCCGGCTACAGCCGGCGGCCCGGCGTAATGGGGAGCGCCTGGAATTATTCCGGACGGTCTGCGAGGTTCAGAACCTGCGGTTCAAGGCCCAATTCGCGGTATTGGAGATGGAATATTTTTATGCCCTGTGGGAGCGGGTCCCCCCGGCCTTCAAGGAGCGGATGAAACGGGACCTGATGGCCGTTGCCGCCGAAACGGACCGGGCCAAAGTCGAGGCGGCGGCGCGGTATGCGCGGACGATCATCGCGGAGGATGCCCGGGAATTGGCGGCGACCCAATTCGATTTCTTCCGCGACCAGATGCTGCTGCTGGCCCGTCGCCAATTCCCCGAAATGGCGGGATGAGGAATGGATCTGCCAACCGTAAAATCCGTTGTCTGGATGCTGGTTCGGGTGGGACTGGGGGCCTATTTCGGCCTCTGCCTGTTGCTCTATTTCCGGCAGGGGAGCATGGTTTACTATCCCACGAGGGAGATCACCCTGTCGCCGGGCGATATTGGACTGGCTTACGAGGACCTCATTTTTTTTACGGAAGACGGGGAGCGGATTTCCGGTTGGTATGTGCCGGCGCCGGAGCGGAAAGGGACGATTTTGGCGTTTCATGGGAACGGGGGTAACATCGGGCATCGCCTGCACCTCATCGGCCTGTTACGCAGTCTCGGCTGGGATGTCTGCATCATCGATTACCGCGGATATGGTTCCAGCACGGGGCGGCCGACGGAGGAGGGGACCTATCAGGATGCCCGGGCCGCGTGGAATTATCTGGTCAAGGAACGGGGTTTGCGGCCGGATCGAATCGTTATTCACGGCCGGTCCCTGGGCGGCGCGGTGGCGGCGGCCCTGGCCGCCGAAGTGAATCCCGCCGGGTTGATTCTGGAGTCCACCTTCACCTCGGTGCCCGACCTGGGACATAAGCTCTATCCGTATCTGCCGGTCCGTTGGTTATGCCGGTTCAAGTATGACACGCTCGCCCGACTGTCCGGGATCAGTTGCCCGCTGTTGGTGGCGCACAGCCGGGACGATGATATGATTCCCTTCCGGCATGGGGAACGGTTGTTTGCCGCCGCGCGTGAACCGAAAACATTCGTGCCGCTGGAGGGGGGGCACAATGACGGGGAAGATCATACCGCGCCTTCGTATCGGGCCGCCTTGATCCAGTTTCTCGACCCGTGTGTGCCTCAGCCGGCGGTTCTCCCGGCGGGACCTGTGAAAGCCGATTCCCTGGGAGAGTCGAGGTGAAAGGCGGCGGCTCAATGACGGGGGCGGGCCCGGTTTGGCAGCCGCGTTCAGAACCGGCGCCCTACCGCCGGTGGGGAACCATCGACATGGATCCCCAGGCCATTCAACAGATGGAACAGGCATGTCAACTCCCTCCGGCCGTGATGGGCGCGTTGATGCCGGACGCCCATGTGGGCTACGGATTGCCGATTGGCGGAGTGTTGGCCACGGAAGGGGTGGTCATTCCCTATGCGGTGGGCATGGACATCGCGTGCCGGATGAAACTGTCGGTCTTGGATCTCCCCGTTTCCGATCTACGCGGCCGCGAGAGCCGGATGATCAAGGTTCTGGAAAAAGCGACGCGCTTCGGGGTGGGGGCTGAATTCAAGCCGGCCCAGGATCACCCGGTGATGGATGAGAATTGGGCGGTCAGCCCTGTGACCTTGCGGTGTCGGGAAAAAGCGCGGGCGCAAGTCGGCACCAGCGGGAGTGGCAATCATTTCGTGGAATTTGGAACCCTGACGCTGGACCGGGATGAACTCGGTTTGAAAGCCGGCGTTTATAGCGCCCTGTTGAGTCATAGCGGGAGCCGGGGGACCGGGGGGCAGGTGGCCACCTACTACAGCCAACTGGCGTTGAAGTTGCATCCGGAATTACCCCGGGAGCTCGGCCAACTGGCCTGGCTGGATCTGGAGAGTGATCCCGGACGGGAATATTGGCTGGCGATGGAATTGATGGGCCGGTATGCGGCCGCGAATCACGAGCTGATCCATCGTGAAGTGGTGCGGTTATTGGGAACCGCCGTTTTGGCCGGTGTGGAAAACCACCACAATTTTGCCTGGCGCGAAAATCATTTCGGCCGGGATCTGGTGGTTCATCGCAAAGGCGCAACCCCGGCCGGGTTGGGCGTGATCGGAATCATTCCGGGATCGATGGCGACCCCCGGCTATGTCGTCCGCGGGCGGGGCGTGGCGGAGTCCCTGAATTCGGCCGCGCATGGGGCGGGGCGGCGGATGAGCCGCACGGCGACCCGTAAGAATTTCACCTGGGCGGAAGGTCGCCGGTTTTTGGAAGCGCATGATGTGACCTTGATTTCCGCCGGTCTGGACGAGGTGCCGATGGGTTACAAAGCGATCGACGCGGTGATGGCGGCGCAGGCGGACCTGGTTGAAAGCGTGGCTCGATTCGATCCCAAGCTGGTGAAGATGGCGCCGGATGGGCATCCGGCGGAGGATTAATCGGTGAAGCGTTCACAAGCGACGGGACTGGGACTGGTGGCCTTGGTTTTATGGAGCACCACCATTGCGGTTTCCCGGTCCCTGGAGGAACAGTTGGGGCCGATGAGCTCGGCCGCCGGGATGTACCTGGGGGGGGCGGTATTGGCGTTGCTGTTCGAAACCTGGCGGGGGGACGGGATCCGCGCGGCCTTGAGTTTGCCCCAGCGCTATTTGTGGGGGTGCGGGGGCTTGTTCGCCCTGTATGCGGTCAGTCTTTACCTGGCGATTGGTGGGGCGGTGGATCGGCGGCAGATCCAGGAAGTCACGTTGCTCAATTATTTGTGGCCCGGGTTGACCCTGGCCTTTTCCATCCCCATCCTGCGCCATCGCGCCCATCCGTTGTTCCCGGTCGGGCTGGTCTGTGCGTTATGGGGGGTGGCCCTGGTTGTTTTCAAGGGACAGTTCGGGGCCTGGTCGGGTGTTATCGCGACACTGCGGACCCATCCCCTTCCGTATATCGGAGGACTGGTGGCCGGCATCAGTTGGGCCTTGTTTTCCAATCTCAGCCGAAAATGGGCGGGGAACCGGCGGGGGAATGCGGCCCCGATTTTTTTTCTCGTGACCGGTCTGATTCTGGGCGGACTCAGCCTGGCGCGGGGTGAAACATCGAACTGGACACCGCGCGCGGTGGTCGAGTTGGGGTATGGAATTATTTTTCCGACCTTTTTAGCCTACTGTTTTTGGGAAACGGGAGTGCGCCGGGGCAATATTGTTTTGCTGGGCGCCTGTTCCAACCTGGCTCCGTTGATGGCTACCGTGCTGAATAGTTGGTATTTACGGATTCCGCTGCACTGGACGGTGGGGGTGGGCAGCCTATTGATTATGGTGGGCGCCTGGGTGAGCCGGCAGACACTTCGCGCCCCCCGGGAGGACCGGGGTTTGGCGGAGTAGAACTGTTTGTGAGAGCGGCCCCAACGCGCCGGAGGCGCCCCTCAGATTCCAATGGACTTGAACTGTTTCAGGTAGGGACGATTTTGTTTAAAGAGAGCGGCGACCAGGGTGCGGATTTCGCCGAGGGAGAGTTTGGCGGCGGTCAGCGGGTCGTTGGCGATGGCGCGAAAGACCAGGGTTGGATCGCCCGTGAGACTGGCTTCGACGACCATCATTTCGATGGTGGCCTGGAGTGCGGTCAGGGGTACGACCGGGAGCGGCAGAGCCCCGACGTGCATGGATTCGAAACCCTTGCGGTTGGCCAGAACGGGGACTTCCACGCAACAGCCCTGTGGCAGGTTCGTGATCAGGTTGGTATTGGGGACATTCCCGTTAAAGGTGAAGAGTTCCCCGCCGAGGTAGGCGCTGATGATGGCGGCGGCGTATTCCTGGCCGCGATCGAGGCTGATGGGTTTTTCGGCCTTCAGCCAGTCTCGAACCGATTTTTTCCAGGTTTTATTGGTGTCGCGATAGCATTTGAGAATATAGGCATAATGGCCGGGATTCCAGCCGGTTCCATGGGTGCAATATTTTTCGATCAAATCGGGGCGTTTGCGGAACCACCAGTTGTACTCGGAATTGTGTCCGCTGGATTCGGTGACGTAATGACCGAGGGCGAGGAACATCTCATTCCGGACCAGTTCTTGGTTGTAGATCTTTTTATGGGACGTGATTGCCTGGCGGAGACGAGGATAGAGATTTTTTCCGTGATGTTCCAATTTGACATACCAGGAGAGGTGATTGATTCCCGCCGAGGTGTAAACGAGTTCGTTGAAGGGCACCCCGAGCCAGCCGGCCAACATGGCGGCCGTTCCCTGGACGCTGTGACAGAGGCCGGTGAGTTTGATGAAGCTCCGGCGCTGCATGGCATGGCAGAGCATGGCCATCGGATTGGTGTAGTTGAGCAGAATGGCGTTCGGACAGAGCTGTTCCATATCTGTGCAGAGGTCGAGCAGGGTGGGGATGGTGCGCAGGGCCCGGAAGATGCCGCTGGGTCCGCGCGTATCGCCGACATTGGTGTCGATGCCGAACTTTTTGGGGATCAGGATGTCGTGTTGCCAGATATCGGTGGATCCGCAGAGGATGGTGACACAAACGGCATCGGCGCCTTTGAGCGCTTCGCGCCGGTTACGGGTGGCGATGACGCGGGCGGGATAGTTGCCGAGGCGGACGATTTTTTCGACCATTTGCCGGGCGTAGGAGAGGCGTTCGGAATCGATGTCGACCAGGGCGATGGTGGCATCCCGGAGATTGTCAAAGGTGAGGAGATCGCGAACCAAACCGCGGGTGAAACCCAGACTGCCGGCTCCGATGAAAACAATTTTACTCATGAATAAGGTCCTCTTTAAGAGTGAGAGAAAAACGGCATAATAAGCCTTGGACGGGGGAAGTCAAGCGGCGTGGAAAATCCGCGTTCCCTCGTTCCTCGAGGGGGCAAGGCGACTCCGTGGGTGACTCGGGGGCTAAATCGCAATCGGGAATTTTAACACCAAGGTCGCAAAGCTAGCTAAGACGATGTCCATCCCAGACCGACGGCCCAACCCTTTCAATAAAAGGCCCATTGAAAGGGTCGGGCCGGTTGACCCTGCAGAAAAGATAGCCAATCTTTCGCGCCCTATTCTCCAAGGCCAACGGGACAGGCACCCGTTTTTTGCGGGGCTTCACGCAAAAATCGGGTGCCTGTCTTCTGGGAGATGGCAAGTATCTTCTTTGCTATCTTTGCGTTTCCCTCTTTGATTCCTTTGCGTTAAAAGACTTTCACTTCGTCTTTTTGATAGTCCCAGACCCGTACCCACGGAACTTCCATGTGCCTGTTCCTCGAAAAAAACGCCCGAAAAAACTTGCCAAAGACCGGTATTATGATATTTTTACCCGTTCTTTAACAGGACCCGCCCGCCGTTCATCGGTTTGGTGCGGGAAGAAGCGAGCACACCGGCCGTCCTCCGGCAGGTGTCAAAGCGGATTGTCGGGCAAAGCCCGGCGCAGTCAGGAAACAGGAGGTTGGTTGTGGCTATTACAGAAGAAGTTGTTGCGTCGACGGAAATCGGGGTTCGCGAGTTGCTGGATGCCGGATTGCATTTCGGACATCAGACCAAGCGGTGGAATCCCAAGATGCAGTCGTTCATTTTCGATAAGCGGAACGGCATCCATATCATCGATCTGGCCCAAAGCTTGAGCCAGCTCAAAATGGCGCAGAAATTCGTTTACGATCTGATCGCCTCGGGGTATCACGTTCTGTTTGTCGGCACCAAGAAACAGGCCCAGGAAGCGACCAAGGAAGCGGCTCAGAAGACCGGCCAGTATTGTGTGACCCATCGCTGGTTGGGCGGCACCCTGACCAATAACCCGACCGTCCGTCTGCGGATCAAGCGCATGCGGACCTTGGAAGCGATGGAAAAAGACGGCCAATTCGAGTCGTTGCCCAAAAAGGAAGTCGCGCGTCTGCGGCATGAATTGGAAAAGCTCCAGAAAAACCTATCCGGCATTGCCAACATGGAAGAAATGCCCCGGGCCTTGTTTGTGATCGATGTGAATCGGGAGGGGATTGCCGTCAAGGAAGCCAACCGGTTGCATATTCCGGTGATTGCGATTGTCGATACGAATTGCGATCCCGATCCGATCGATTATCCGATTCCCGGCAACGACGACGCGATCCGGGCGATTCGGGTGGTGTTGCAGAGTTTGACGAATACCATCCTGCAGGCCCAGACGGAATTTTCGAAGAACTCGGTCGAAATCAATCAACGCAAGGCCGAGAGTGCGGCGGCCGATGCGGCGGCGGCGGCGGAAATTGCTCCCAAGAAGGAAGAACGCCGGTCCCGGGGGCCGCGCAAACCGCGTTCCGATGGCGGGGGAACGACCGGAGCCCGGCCTTCCCGGAAACGCACCGGAGACGCGCCGAAGGGTGAGTCGGGCGCTCCCGCAGCGACCCCGGGAGCCGAAACTCCCTCCGCTTGATAACCATTGAATTATTTAAAGGAGACTTCTTATGGCCGAAGTGATAAGCGCCGCCATGGTGCAGGAACTGCGTGAAGCCACCAATGTCGGCATGATGGAATGCAAGCGCGCGCTGGTGGAAGCCGGCGGCGATAAAAATAAAGCGATTAAACTGCTTCGGGAACGCGGCATGGCCGTGGCCGCCAAAAAAGCGACGCGGACCGCCAACCAGGGACTGGTCGGGTCGTTCGTCCAGGCGGATGGTTCGGTCGGTTCGTTGGTCGAAGTGAATTGCGAGACCGATTTTGTGGCCCGAAACGCCTCTTTTCAGGCGTTTGCCAAGGAATTGTCGGCCGAAGCGGCGACGAGCGACGGATCCCTGGCGGACCATGTTGCCGCCCGAGTCACGGCCAAGATTGCGGAGATTGGCGAGAACATCATCGTCAAACGAAACGTGCGGTTTGTGCGGCAGGGACAGGGCTTGATCCAGTCCTATATCCATCTGGGCGGCAAGGTGGGCGTGTTGCTGGAACTCAATTGCGGCAAGCCGGAGACGGCGGGGACCGCGGGTTTTCGGGATCTCGCCAAGGATCTGACGTTGCACATCGCGGCGGCCTCGCCCAAATATCTGACCCGGACGGAAGTGCCGGCGGAGGCGGTGACGGCTGAGCGTGAAATTTTTGCCAAGCAAGTGGAAGGCAAGCCGGCGCAGATGGTGGAAAAGATTGTCGATGGGAAAATGGGAAAATTCTATCAGCAGGTTTGTCTGCCCGAACAGATTTTTGTTCGCGACCAGGAGACCGTGATCTCCAAGTTGCTTGAACTCAAGGGCAAGGAGCTGGGGGATACGCTGTCCATCCGGCGTTTCGTCCGTTACCAGTTGGGCGAATAACCCGGAGGGGACCCGGTCTCGGGAAGCCGACATTCAGGCGGGGGAGCCGGTGGGTTCCCCCGCCTTTTTTTTATTGAAGGGGAGGACCGTGTCCATGCGGAACCGTCGTCGCAATGATCCTTCGCAGAGCTATACGGATGGGGACCGGTTTCCGGCCGACGCCCGGCCGGTGGGTGTGTGGATTGGACGGGTGGTTCGCAAATGGAATTTTGCGGATAAAAACTGGTTTGAGCAACTCGCCCGGGAATGGTCCCAACTGGCGGGATTGCCGGTGTCGAAGCATGCCCGGCCCGGCCGGTTCGTTCAGTCAACGGTTTACCTTTTTGTCGACAGTTCGCCTTGGCTGTTTGAAATCCGGACGAAATATTTGCCGGCGTTGGGTGCCCGGATGAAAGCCCGTTTCCCCGCCATCCGCGAGGTCCGGCTGGAATTGAATCCGGAACGGAATTAAAAATTCAGATCGGGCAGTAAGGCGCGGGCCGAATCGCGCAGGGACTCGTCATTCTTCACCGCTTCCGCGGCGCGGTCCGCGGCCATTTTGAGTCCGGCTTTATTCCCGCCGGCACACTCGAAGAAATAGGCCGCCGCGGCCAGATTAACGCGGGCGCGTTCTTTACGGGTGTTGAGGGTTCCGGAATCGGGTTTCAGGAAATAATTAATAAAAGAGATCATCTGGCTGATGCTGACATTGCTCCAAGGGGAAAGGGGGAGCCCGCGGATTTCGATGCCGGCGGGGGTGGCGCCGAGCACGTCGACATTGGGATTCAACCAGCCATAGCGGTAAGCTCCCTTGGATTTGACCTCCTCGCCGATGGCGGCGATTAAAAACTCCTTGAGGGATTGCATCCGTTCGATGCGTTGGCGCGCAGTGGCCATCGCCTGACGTCCTTTCTCGGTGGTCAATTCCCCGGCGTTGAGGGGGAGTGCTTCGAGGGCTTCGGCAAACTGGTTTTTCCGAATCAAGGTCAAATTTTGTTTCACGGCTTCATCGATTTTGTCGGTTTCCTGTTGAGCCAGTGCTTTCTGGGCTTCTTCCACCCGGCGAGCCTCGGCTTCGGCGGCGGCTTTCCGGTCGAGTTCAATTTGTTCGTCCGCTCGTTTTTTATCACTCTGTTCTTTTTCGATGCGGGCCTGATCGATCGCATTCTTCAGGAGCGTCAATTGGGACATGGCGGCGTCGACTTTAGCCGTCGATTCCCGCAGGAGCTTGTCCATCGCCCGGGCGGACTCGACACTGGACTGCAGGGCGTCGAGTAAGGGGGCGGTGGTATCAGTTGATCCGGCCTTAACCAGGTCCGCGCGTTTGGCGAAGGCGTCTGTTTCGAGAATTTTCAGGTTGCCGGCTGCTTTTCGGGCCGCTGCGCTTTGTTGGGCCATGTTGGCGACTTGATCGGAAGCGGATTTGATGGCTTCCGTAGCGGCGGGAAGATCCGGGAGGGCCCGGGCCATGGCGAACAGGGTGTCCGTCTGATTGCTGGCCGTTTGAAGGGCGGCTTCCGCGCGTTCGACCAGCCCCAGAGCGTTGGAGGAAAGGGTTCGGATTTCCATATAGACCGTATGGGCCTGTAACCGTTGCGCCCGTTGGGCGGCTTCCATTTTTTGAATGGCGGATTCGTCGCTGATTCGAACGTTCAAGGTGTGGTTAAAGACCAATCCCGCGAGCGCGCCACCGATAAACAGGAGTCCCAGCAAAACCCAGGCGATGATGCGCCGGATTTTGCGTTTGCGGAGGACGGGGGCCTCCCCTCCGGTCAGGCCGATGCCGCCGGGACAAGCGGGGGTTCCGAGGTTGCCGGACAAGCGGGTGCTGTCGATTCGGTCACTGGGAACCGGGATATTGCCGGTGCTGGTGGCGGAGGTGATGATTTTTTTCCCGCCCTTGCTCATCACGATCTTTTTGCGGGGGGGGTGGAGCGGGGTGGGGACGCCCATTTTCACCTGGAGGGCACGCAGGTCGGAGATGAGCGAATTGTAGTTGGGGTAACGGCGGGCCGGGTCGGCCTCGAGCATGCGACTGATAATGGTTTCGAACTCCGGTTTGATATGGGGCCGAATATCGCGGAGCTGGGGGGCGGGCCGAACGAGGCGGGCCTTGACGACATCAATCGGGGTTTGACCTTCGAAGGGGGGCTGCCCGGCGAGGGCATGAAACAGGGTGGCGCCGAGACTGTAAATATCAGACCGGGCATCGCTGGGCTGGCGGCGGACTTTTTCAGGGGCGATATAATAGGGCGTTCCCCAGATGCCATCGGGTTGCTGGCCTTTTTCCCGAAAATAGGCGAGACCGAAATCGACGACTTTGGCGTTGCCATTGGAATCGAGCAGAATGTTTTCGGGTTTGACGTCGCCATGGATCAGGCCAATATTGTTGGCGGCGTTCAATCCTTCGGCGACATCGACGCCGATTTTGACCACCAGGTTTTGTTCCATGGGTTCGCCCCGGGCGATCATGGCATCGAATCGTCCCCCGGTCAGCAATTCCATGACAATGTAGGGTTGTCCCTGTTCAATGCCGAATGAATAGATCTGGACGACATGGGGATGGTTCAAGGCGGCGGCCGCCTGGGCTTCGCGCCGGAAATTGGCGACGAATTCAGGGTCGTCGCCATAGGAGCGCAACATGACTTTGATGGCAACGAGGCGGTTAAGGGCGACATCCTGTCCCCGATAAGCAGCACCCATTCCGCCCCGACCCAGGAGCCCGGTCAGAAGAAACGCGCCAAATCGGCCGGGGACGGTCAGCTCGGTGGAACACTTGGGGCAGGCGATTTTCGACATGAACGAGAAGGCTGCAACATTCAGCCGTGCCCCGCAATGTGAACAGTCCAATTCACCGACGGGATCGGTCAAGATCGATATATCCGCGGAACCGTCCATAAGACCTGTCGCCCTCTATTAGGAGTGAGTTTTAATCGTTTTCTTTCCGGATGTAAAGCGCAACGATTTTTCACCGTCGCCCACAGGCGTGATGAATACAGAAAAACGTGCATCTGGGATGGAAATACGCTACAACACAAAGGTGAAATCGAACCCTACAAAGAGGCGATTATGCATCCGGTATGTCTGATGATCGGGGAACGGGTAATTTACTGGTATGGGATTCTGATGGCGGTTGCCTTTTTGGCGGGAATCCTGACGTGGTGGAGATTGGGTCGGCGGGAAGGGCGGGATGCGGCCTGGGCCAGCGATCTGGCTTTTTGGGTGATGTTGGCGGGTATCCTGGGGGCGCGCTTGGCCTATATTGCGTCGGATTGGCGATATTTTTGGGCGAACCCGCTCCAGATCTGGCGGGTGGATCGGGGGGGATTGATCTTTTATGGGGGATTCGTCGGTTCCATTCTGATGGTGCTGTTGTTGGCCCGGACCCGAAAGGAATCCGCCTTTGGGCTGGGCGATCTGATCGTGACGGCTTTGCCCTTGGGGCATATGTTGGGGCGGATCGGCTGTTTCCTGAACGGATGTTGCTTCGGCAATCCTTTGCCGGGAGCGTGTGGGGTCCAATTCCCTTCGGATTCGCCGGCCTGGTGGGCGCAGACCGAGTCCGGCCTGATCACGTCGGAAGCCCCCTGGAGCCTGCCGGTCCATGCCGTCCAATTATACGAAGCCGCTTTGAATCTGGTCTTGTTTGGGGTCCTGGTATATGGCTATCCCCGCCGCCGTCGAAAAGGGGATATCGTTGCTTTATACCTGATGCTGTATCCTCCGATCCGGTTCTTTCTTGAATTTTTGCGGGGCGATCAGCGGGCCCAATGGGGGCAGTTGACCATTGCCCAAGGAGTGAGCCTGTGTCTTTTTCTCGCGGGTGTGATTCTGTGGTGCACCCGGTCCCTCCGCAGTGCGCCGGGCACCCCTTCCACGACAGCGGGGGGGTAATGGCTGATCCCTCTTTAAACTCTGTCCAGGCCGTTCAATTCGCGGTTGAAGATCCGGCGGAACGGTTGGATGTGTGGCTGAGTGAAAATCTGGAGGACCTCTCCCGATCCCGGATTCAGGAATTGATCCGGGAGGGATCGATCCGGGTCAACGGACGGACCGTCAAGCCGGGGGTGAGTCTGAAAATCGGCGACCGGGTGGACCTGACGATTCCCGACGCCGTGCCGGTGGAATTGAAAGCGGAACCCATTCCCCTCGATGTGATTTACGAGGATGCAGATATCATTGTGATCAATAAACAAGCCGGCTTGGTGGTGCATCCCGCCGTGGGGCATCCCTCGGGGACTCTGGTCAACGCCCTTCTGTATCATTGCCACGATTTGCGGGGGATTGGCGGAGAACTGCGCCCGGGAATTGTTCATCGGCTGGATCGAGACACCACGGGTGTGTTGATCGCCGCCAAGCATCAGGTGGCGCTGGATGTATTGGTTGATCTGTTTAAGACGCGTGCGGTCACCAAGGAATACCGGGCGCTGGTCTGGGGAATACCCCGTCCGGACAAAGGTCGCATCGAAACCCTGATCGGGCGGAGTCAACATGACCGGAAACGAATGTCCACGCAGACCGACCGGGGGCGTCCTGCGGTAACCTGGTATGAAACGGTAGCCACGCGCGGTCCGATTTCCCTGTTGAGCCTGCGGATCGAGACCGGGCGGACGCACCAGATCCGGGTGCACATGATCCATCGTCATTGTCCGGTGGTGGGGGATCCCGAGTATGGGCTTCGTCATCCCCGGGAACTGCCGGTTCCGGCCGAACGCCAGATGTTGCATGCCGCGCGACTGGCGTTGGAGCATCCGATTCAAAAGCGTCCCATGGTTTTCGAGGCGCCCTTCCCAGCCGATATGCGGGCCGTTTGGGAGGCGCTGGCGGATTCGGCCGGACCGGAGGGGTCAACGCCGGTCGGTTAATTGCGGCACCACAGAACAATCTAAAGTTTCGACGGGGCGGTTTTATGGTTTGCATTGTCGATGAAGTCCAACTTGTGATACAGTTCGGACATGCCTATTGCATCGGATGCATGCTCGATTTTTATCGGTACGTATAGCCTTCGCGGGGGACAGGGAATCTACCGGGCGGAGTTCGATGCCGCGACGGGACAACTCGATGCTCTTCAGCCGGCGATGGTTCTGCCGAATGCCACCTATCAAGCGATCCATCCCGCCAACCGGTTTCTTTATTCCGTTTGTGAGGAGCGGGGGGATGGCCAGCGGAGTAACGGGTCGGTTTGCGCCCTGGCGATCGATCCGGATACCCATCAGTTGCGGTTGCTTAATCGCCGCCGTTCGTTGGGCGATGGACCCTGTCATGTCTGTCTTTCGGCCAGTGGGCGGCAGGTGTTGGTGTCCAATTATACCGGCGGGAGTGTGGTCGTTTTCCCGATCTTATCCGACGGGTCGTTGGGCGAGGCCGCGTCCTTTGTCCAGCACCACGGAGGAAGCGGAGTTGTGCCCGACCGGCAGGAGGGACCGCATGCCCACTCCGTGATGCTTTCGCCCGACAACCGTTATGTTTTTGCGGCCGACCTGGGGCAAGATCGGATTCGAGTCAGTCGTTTGGATCCCGAGTCCGGAAGCCTGCTTCCGTCCGATCCGCCGGAAGTGGTGTGTGCGCCGGGATCCGGGCCGCGCCATATGGCGATGCACCCCGATGGGCGGCATCTTTTTTTGGTCCACGAATTGAACAATACCGTGGCCCTTTTTGAATATGAGCCGGAGTCTGGACGATTGACGATCCGGCAAACGATCTCGACTCTGCCGACCGATTGGAAAGGAACCAGTTATGCCGCCGATATTCAGGTGACTTCGGATGGCCGGTTTTTGTATGTCTCCAACCGCGGCCATGACAGCCTGGCGATTTTGGGAATCGATGGCAAACCGGGGACGCTGGAAGTCCGTGAATTTGTTCCCGTTCGGGGTCGTTGGCCGCGCCAATTCCGGTTGACGCCCGACGGACGTTTCCTAGTGGTGGCCAATCAGGAAAGCGATACGATCACCGTGTTTTCCGTCGATCCGGCGAGTGGAGGCTTGACGCCGGTGGGAGAACCGGTGGCCGTTCCCGCACCCGTGTGTGTGACTTTTTCAGGTTCGTGCGACCCCCGCGCGACATTCCCGGGGAAAGAGGACGAACGATGACGCCCGTGACATCGGAGGGAAGGGAAGACCGATCACAGCCCGGTGAGGAAACGATTACCGAGGTGTCCCGAAAAGGGATGCGGGCCGCCATCATCGGAGCCTGTTTCAAGGTGCTCGCCACGTCCGTTTGCGGGAACGGGCTGATGCTGATTTATCTGACCGCCTTGAAACTGGATGGGACCACCGTTCTCTGGTTGTTATCGTTGATCAGTGCCATGCAGGCGCTGGCCTTGATTCCCTGCGCCCACCTGGCGGATGTGTATGGCAAACGGCGGGTCACGTTGTGGGGGATTGCGTTGTGTGGAGTGGGGTACGTTTTCATCCCCCTGGCCGCCTGGGTGCCGGAGGGGATGACGGTGGGACTGTTAAGCCTGGGGATGGCGGTGTTTGGGATTGGAATGGCGGGGCAGGTCGCGGCCTGGTATGCCCTGTTGGATCCGATCGTTCCCTCCTTTTACCGCGGCCGTTTCTTTGGCGCCCTGCGGGTCTCCTGGCAGGTTTGCGCGGTGATTCTCGGGGGCCTGATCGCCGTGCTACTGCCCCGGGAAACGTCGGTTCCGGTGCTGGCGGGCATATTGATTTTGCTGGGGCTTTCGATTCTGCCTTGGAGCTATTATTTCGCGCAGATCCCCGAATTGGAGCCCCCCCTCTCCACAGCCCGTGATTTGCCCCGGGATTTGCAGGCCATCCTGCGGAGTGGAGGCTATCTTCCGTTTTGCGCCTATCTTTTCATCATCGCCCTTTTCACCGGCGGGTGTCTGACCTTGTTCGGGCTTGTGGAAAAAAAGATTCTGGGACTGGGCGACAGTTTGGTGATGTTGCTGGCCAACCTGACGATGATCGGGTCGGTCATCGGGTTTTATTTCGGGGGCAAGGCGGTGGATCGGATCGGGACCAAGCCGGTCTTCTTGATTTGTCATTTCGGTTACGGTGCGTCCCTGGCGTTGTTTGTGGCGCGCGACAACCTGTTCCTGCCGCCGCTTTATGTGCTGGGGGTGATGCATGCGGTGTTTGGCGGATTGACGGCGGCGGGCTCGATCGCTTTTTCGACTGAAATGCTGGCCCTCATTCCGGCGGTGCGCAAATCCCTTTCGACTTCGATTTGCACCACGATGACCCTGACGGGGGCGGCCTTATCCGGGCTCCTGGGCGCCTGGGGAATTCGGCTGGGTCTTTTTGCCGATTCCTGGACGCTGGCGGGCGGAACCCGGAGCGCCTATGATGCGGTTTTGCTGGTTTATGCCGTGTTGATCGTGCTGATGACCGTGACGCTGGGGCTGATCCCCTCTGTTGTTGGGCGCTCCGATTTGCGCGGGGTGCCGCCGGTGTCGTGATGGGGGTATGCAGCCCTTCAGAAAATACAAATTGTCGCACCTCGGGCACCCTTCGCAGCCGTTGAGTAGACGGCGGCAACCGCCAAAATACTGACCCGAGGGGCCGCCCTAAGAAACGCGCCCGGTAAAACCCGAGTTAACGCGGGAATTGACGATTACGCTCCGGCATTTCTGTCCCGAGTTGGCCGAGTGGCTCGGTGAACTTCCAGATCCGCGCAACCCCTTTTATCTGGTTTATGAGGCCAAACTTCTGATCTTGATGGGCGTCCTGATGTTCGTGACGCACAGCGGGAGCCGCAACCATTCAGTTTCGACGCCATCGAGTGCATCGAGGCCCGCCACGCATCGGGAGCGGTCACCTATATCCGCTCCCGACCGAAGCCACCCCATCCCAAGCAATGGCTCACTCCTCGCGTGCGAGGGGTCGCTGTCCCACGCCCTTCTTCGGCCGGAGCCATTCTTTCGTACCCGATCGGGCCGTGCTCGTTCACGTTCCGGCCCTTTTTTCCGCAGATCTGGGAGATGGACATGGGCGTTGCGATCTTTGTGTTAAAATTCTCGATCGCGATTTAGGCCCCAAACCACCCACGGAGTCGCCCTGCGCCCGTCCCTCATTTGGGCTTGGAGAAGCGTGGGGAATGTGGCAGGATTCCGGTGATTTCCAATCGAGGGGTAACCTATGTCGGTCATCAATAAAACCCGGTTGCGGGGGCGGAGCCTGTTGACGCTGGATGAGTTATCGGTCGCGGATTTGACCGCTCTGGTGGATTTGGCGGCGGACCTCAAGGCGCGCAAGCGCGCCGGTGTTCGCGGCGATCTTTTGTTGCGCAAGAATATCGCCTTGATTTTTGAAAAATCATCGACCCGCACGCGGTGTGCGTTTACGGTGGCGGCCGCGGACGAGGGTGCGCAGGCCGAATATCTCGATGTTCACGACATCCATTTGGGCAAGAAAGAATCGATTGTCGACACCGCCCGGGTTTTGGGCCGGATGTTCGACGGGATCGCCTTCCGGGGGTTCAAGCAATCGACGGTTGAGACTTTGGCGCGCTGTGCCGGGGTTCCGGTTTGGAATGCCCTGACGGACGACTGGCATCCCACCCAGGTATTGGCCGATCTATTGACCCTGCGCGAACAATTCGGCGCGCTCCAGGGCTTGCGCATGGTGTATGTCGGGGATGGCCGCAACAATATGGTCAACACCCTGATGATCGGTTGTGCGATGGTCGGGATGCATTTTGTGAATTGTGCCCCGGCGGTGTTGGCCCCGGATCCGGCTTTGGTGGCGCGGGCGGCGGCGTTGGCCCTGCGGAATGGGGGCAGTTTGACGGTGACCACGGATCCCTTGGAAGGCGTCCGTGGGGCTCATGCGATTTACACCGACGTCTGGGTGTCGATGGGCGAGGAGGCACAATTTGAGGAGCGGGTTCGTCTGTTGAAGCCGTATCGGATTGATCGGGCCATGGTTGAACGGACCGGCAACCTGGAGTCCGGCCGGTTCATATTTCTGCACTGCCTGCCGGGTTTCCACAATCGGGACACCGAGGTGACCCGGACGATCGGGGAATTGGAAGTGACCGACGAGGTGTTTGAGGCGCCCTACTCGAAGGTCTTTGAACAGGCTGAAAACCGGATGCACACCATCAAAGCGTTGATGGTGGCCACCCTGACCTGAAGGAGTCGACCGCATGACGACGGAGAATACCCCTTTGAGCCATATCGCCTGGGAGACGTTCAGCCGTTTGCCCGTCACGGAAAAAGCCCCCTACCTGGCGGGTGAGGACGGACGAATTTTTCATGTCCTGCTGGCCCAGCAGTTTAACCGGGCCGCTTTGGAGGCCCTGGGGGGGCTGGCGACCCGGATTCGCCGCACGGCAAAAACAGAGGAAGGCATGAGTTTCCTGCGGGGTTTGATGGCCAACAAGCGGGCCATGCTCTATTTTACCCAGCCGAGCAGTCGCACCTTTTTGTCGTTTTCCTCCGCCTGTCAGATTCTCGGGGTCAACGTCGGCGAAGTGCGGGACATGGCGACTTCCAGCGAATTCAAGGGTGAGTCGCAGGAGGATTCCCTTCGCACGTTCAGTTCCTATTTCGACATGATCGTCATGCGTACCCAGGTGGGGGGGTTGGCCGAACACACGGCGTGGGTTCTGTCCAATACCGAGCGGCCGATCCCGATCATCAATGCCGGGTCGGGCAAGGATCAGCATCCGACCCAGGCCCTACTCGACATCTATACGCTCCAGCGGAGTTTTGAATCGCGGGGCGGGATTGACGGCAAGACGATTGTTTTCGTGGGCGACCTGGCGCGTGGGCGAACGGTTCGATCTCTGGCCTGGTTGTTGACCAATTACACCGGGGTGCGCATGATTTTTGTGGCCCCCGAGCCCTTGCAGATCGGGCGGGACATTCTCGATCTGCTCGATTCCGCCGGGGTGGCTTACGAGGTGGCGGCGGACTTCGAATCAACCATACCGCTGGCCGACGCGATTTACATGACGCGAATTCAGGACGAATGGGACACGACGGAGGGGGAGAGCCAGAAAATCGACACCACGCGCTATCATTTCCGGCCGGAATACCTGGATCGATTGGGTGCGCAATCGGTGATTATGCATCCTTTCCCGCGGCGGCAGGAGATACCGACCGCGATCGACCGCGATCCCCGGGCAGTTTACTGGCGGCAGATGCGCAATGGGATGTGGATTCGGGCCGCCTTGATGGCCCTGATATTCAAAAAAGAACGGTTGATCGATGGCTATTATGCGTCCGTGCGATAACCCGGTTATCCGAGACTCTTGCATAACCCCGACGGACACGACGACGCGTGTCCCTCCGGTTCGCGAATCCGTCTATGCCCTCCGGATCTTTACGTTTCTTTTCGCTGTTGGAGCGTTAATGACCGGGGGGCTGATGGCCGGGCCGATCTGGTCTTACGATCCGCCGATTCCCCCCTGGACCGATATCGAGGGGCGCGCGCAATTCCGGGCTGTGGGTCCGATTGTGGAATCGGTGTCCGATTCCGCCTCCAACACGTTTTGGGCCGTAAGGCCATTTGTTTCGCAGAGGGCGAACCCTTCCGAGTCGGTGGGAGGCCAGGAATTTCTATGGCCGGTGGGATCCACCCGCGACCTTCGGGGGGAGAACCATTGGCGGGTGTTGACCGCGTTGGGGACGGATTTTGACCCGACCGATCCTGACGGGCGATACCGGACTTGGATCTTCCCCTTTTTTTACTGGGGGCGTAGCGCCGAATCGAACGACTATGCGGCGTTTTTTCCGATCGGGGGTCGGATTTGCGAGTTCCTGGGACGGGATGTGATCGATTTTGCCCTTTTCCCGATCTGGGGTCACAGCACGATCAACGATTCGGACACCACCAGCCTTTTTTGGCCGATCTATTCGCGCACAACCGGGGGGAACACGGACCGGTTTCGGATTTTCCCCATCTATGGTCGATCCACCCGGGAGGATGAGTGGGAGAAACGGTTTATCCTGTGGCCGTTCTGGACCGATGTGGAGTACTACCGGCCGGGCACGCGCGGCGGCGGATTCGTTTTAATCCCGATTTACGGGCATATCAAAACGGAAAACCAGGAATCCTGGTTCGTGATCCCCCCCTTTATCCGCCATTCGCGCAGTTCGAGCCTGGTCCAGGGGTATTGTCCCTGGCCCTTCATTCAATACAGTTCCGGGGATGTGGATAAATTCTATCTTTGGCCGCTGGCCGGATATCGGTCCTATGATAAGGGGGAAACGAGCGGATTTGTGATTTGGCCGATCGGCGGGTGGCGCACCGAACCTTTGAAAAAGGACGACGATTCCCGATGGTGGGCGTTGCCCCTGTTGTATTCCCGGACCGTGACCCCGCGCGAGCCGCCCTCGGCCCCGGCCCGGCAACGCCGGTTCACGGTCTGGCCCTTGGCGACCTACGCGCGGGATGGGACTGATAAAACTTTTCGGGCGCTCGACCTGTGGCCTTTCAATACGGCGCCGATGGAGCGGAACTGGGCGCCGATTTGGACGCTCTATACGCACAAACTCAAGGGGGATGCGGTGGAGGATGAGCTGTTGTGGGGGCTTTTTCGGCACGACCGGGCGCGCGACCGGTACCGGCATGTGTCGATTTTTCCGCTTGTTTCCTGGACGCGATCCCCACAGAATCAGCAATTCAAGGAATGGTCGATTCTACGGGGGCTGATTGCCCGCCGGGAAGTGGACGGCAAGGTGGCCTATCGCTTTTTGTACACCTTCGATATTGGGGATGACGAATGATTACGCGTGAACCGGAAGATTTTCCGCCGCCCCGCAATTGGGTCGCCAATTTCGGGCGGAAGGTATTGTTCACGTTTCGGAATGCCGGCCGGGCCATCCTCTTGCTGTCCGAGGCGGTGTTGCACCTGCGGAGTATTTTTGCGCCCCGGACCCGCCGTGAAATCGTTCTGCAGATGTACGTCGGCGGGATCAAGAGCCTGGGGGTGATCACGGTGGTGGCGGGATTCACGGGGATGATCCTGGCGTTGCAGACGGGGATCGAACTCCGCAAATTCGGGCAGGAAGTGAATATCGGGGCGGCGGTGATGGTGTCGATGTTGCGCGAGATGGGGCCGTTCATGACCGGCTTGATCATGGCGGCCAGCGTGGGCTCGGCGTATGCCGCGCAGATGGGGACGATGGTAGTTTCCGAAGAAATTGCGGCGCTGGAGATCATGTCGATCAACCCGGTGCGGTTCCTGGTGATGCCGCGGTTGGTGGCTCTGGCGGTTATGACGCCGTTGTTATCCTTCTATAGTTGCATGATGGGCTTGTTGGGCGGGGCCCTGGTCGGAAAAACCCAATTGGGGGTGGCCTGGGTCGCCTATTGGCAGAATGCCACCCGCTATGCGGATACGAAGGACCTGTATGTGGGCATTTTCAAGGCCTTTATGTTCGGCATCATCATCACGATTGTCGCCTGCCACCAGGGTTTTTCGACCACCCAGGGGGCGGTGGGTGTGGGGAACGCCACGCGGCGGACGGTGATCCTGTCGTTTTTGACCATTTTGATCGTCGGCTATTTCATTACCCGGTTCTTCTACGTATGATCCAATTCGAACAAGTGACGAAAACGCTGGGCGGCCGCAAGGTCCTGGATGGGATCGATCTCGAGATCCGCGAGGGCGAGACGCTGGCGATTGTCGGCCCCTCGGGCACGGGCAAAAGCGTCAGCCTCAAGCACATGGTGCGGTTGATGACCCCGGATGCGGGTCGGGTGCTGGTGGGCGGCGAGGTGATCAGCGAAGCGACGGGCGTTGAATTGGAACGGTTGCGCGAAAAGTTCGGGGTCCTCTTCCAGGGGGGCGCCCTTTTGGAATGGTTGAATGTGTTCGAGAATGTCGCCCTGCCGTTACGGGAAAAGACCAAAACGGGCGAAGAGGAAATCACCGAACGCGTCCGTGAAAAATTACGCCTGGTCGGCCTGGAAAAAGACGAATTGAAACATCCTTCGGAGATTTCCGGCGGGATGCGCAAGCGGGCGGGCCTGGCGCGAGCGATCATTCGCAACCCGGAAATTATTTTGTATGATGAACCCACTTCGGGGCTGGACCCGGTTTCGTCGCGGACCATCGATGCGTTGATCGAAGATATGCGGCAAAAACTGACGGTGACCAGTGTGGTGGTGACTCACGATTTGCACAGCGCGCTGTCGATCGCCACGCGCATTGCGATGTTGTCCGAGGGCCGGATCGTTGAACTGGCGACGCCGGAGGAATTCATCAAATCGAAGGTGGAGGCGGTGGTTGGTTTTCTGGAGGCGCAATACATCACAACCCGGGGATCCTGGGAGAAACATACCCAATGAAACAAAAAACCGTTGAATGGCAGATGATGATGGAATTGGTGGTGGGCGCATTTCTGTTCGCGATTTTCGTGGGCCTGTTTTGGTTCACGATTGTTTTGTCGCGTCAGAACTTCTTTGTGAAGAAGTATCCGGTGCAAGTCCGTTTCGACAAGATCATGGGCTTGCAGGAGGGCGACAACATTGTGGTGCGCGGCATGCCGGTGGGCAAGGTCACCGATCTCAAGCTGGGGAAAACGATGGAGGAGGGGGTCCTGGTGACGGGGGAGATGTCGGCCCCCCTCAAATTGTACGAAAATTACCGGGCCATCATCGTGACGACCTCCATTTTGGGCGGACGCTATCTGGAGATCCGGGAGGGCACGTCCGGATCGCCGTCCTTGGAGGATACGGTGAATTTAAGAGGGGAACTGCCGGTGGACCTGATGGAAGAGGCCTCCCTCCTGGTGCATGATTTGAAGCAATCGTTGAATGAGGGGGGGGTATTGAAGAACCTGGAGGCGACCATGCGGGAGGTGCGGGGGATCGCCACCAAGTTGAACCAGGGCGAGGGGACGTTGGGCAAGCTGATCACCGAAAAGGCGGTGTATGAGGATTTGACCGCCATCACTCGGGATTTGCGGGAGGCCTCGGCGCAAGTCAACCAGGTGATTTCGTCGGTGAACCGCGGCGAGGGGACGATCGGGAAGCTGTTGAAAGAGGATGCGGTTTACAACGATCTGACGCGCCTGAGTTCCAATCTCGTGTCGGTCAGCCAGCGGCTCAACGACGGCAAGGGCTCGCTCGGCAAGTTGCTTTCCGAGGACGACCAGTTGTACCAGGATCTGGCGGCGACCGCAGCCTCGTTGAAGACGATTACCGCCAAAGTGGAAAACGGCGAGGGTTTATTGGGGCGGTTGGTCAAGGATGACAGCCTCTATACGGATGCCCAGGCGGCGATCAAGGAATTCCGTGCGGCGATCGACGATTTCCGCGAGACCTCGCCCATCACCTCGTTTACCACGATTTTGTTCGGCGCGTTTTAAGCCCTCCGTTGAAAACGGGGTGCTCCGGATGAAACACAACTACTATGCCTACGACGCCAACGGTAATGTCTCCGATGTTATAAATGGCGACAGCGGAGCCATTTATGTCCATTATAAATACTCTCCGTTTGGCGAAACCGTTGTACAGGCTGGAGATGCGCAAATTCTGGCGCAAAATCCCTATGCCTTCAGCACCAAATACCGCAATCACATGGCCGGCCTCTATTATTACGGCCACCGATTTAACAACCCCTTGACCGGACGATGGATTAATCGGGATCCGCTAGGTGATTTCGTTGTTAATCATCAATATTTCAAAGATAAAACTAACGATGAAGCGCGAAACTTATACCGCAGTTCTTTGTCCCCTTTATATCTCTTTGCACACAACAACCCCGAGACGCGGTTCGATCCCTTTGGGCTGGATGACTCGTTGTCTAATCCCTCTTGTTGCTATTT
Source organism: uncultured Verrucomicrobiota bacterium (assembly GCA_964497135.1). Taxonomy (GTDB): domain Bacteria; phylum Verrucomicrobiota; class Kiritimatiellia; order CAIKKV01; family CAIJXV01; genus CAIJXV01. The sequence continues at coordinate 2,282 of CAZCDO010000015.1, read as the reverse complement.
TGAAGAAGGCTTCACCTGGCTCCAAAATATTGCATCCGAAGCCGAGCGAATAGAGAGGGAAGAGTTTAGTGATTATGGCGATCCATTCGGCGGGGACTATCGTCATTGTTTGGCCGGTTGCATTCTTGTCCGTTCCCATGGTGCGGCCATTGCTGCATGTGGCCTTCGATATTGGGATAGTAATGAAACTGATCCCGCAGATAGTGCTGCAGGTTGGAGTGGTTACAGGGGGGCTATGAGCCAACCCTTTACGCCATGCCGAGAGCTTTGTAAGAAAAGAACTGTTCGGCCGATTGGTCCCCGTCGGTAAGACCCTCCAAATTAAGGATGGTTACCCAATGAAACTCAGCAACAAATGGCTTTCTCTTTTTTTGAAATTGCTGATCATTCCTTTATTTTTAACTACCGTCTATTTTATCAGAAAAACACTTTGCGAAGTTTCTCTCGCGCAGGCTCGTTCGGGAGTGTCTTCCATTGCGGTAACTCTTCAGGTCGAATTAGCATCAATGACTAATGATGTAAATACAATGTTCTTATCTCAAGGATCTGGTCGATGGAATACTCTTTCTTCTGAGCGTTATAGGCGGCTGATCAACGAGCTGGCGAGACGGCATATTTTAGACATTTCACGCGATGGGTTGGATCCTTGGGGACGGGAATATCAAATCGAATATAAAAAGGAGAAACAGGTTTTATTGCTTCGCGTTGCGTCACTCGGACCGTCAGGTCTTCGGGAGGTCGAGGGCTTAATGATAAATGTTAGCGTTCAATTAGAATGAGGCAAGGCAAAGGGTCAAGTTGCTAAAGCCCCCCCCCAAAGGAATGGTTGTCAATGTCGACCGGCTATCGGATCTGACGCCGGTAAACTATTAAATCCAGTCTTTCTTTTTGGTCGATAAGGATATAATATCAAACCATTATGACAACTCTGACCATGCAGTTTCCTGAAAAGGTCTTTGCGGCTACGCGAAGCGATCCGCTTCATTTCACCCGCGATATGCGGATTGCGGCAGCGGCAACTTGGTATTCGCAGGGGCGCATCTCCCAGGAAATGGCGGCAGAAATTGCCGGTTTGGACCGGACGGATTTTCTCATGGAGTTGGCCGCGCTGAAAATGGATGTGTTTCAGGTCGATTTGGATGAACTGCGACAGGAGCTGGCTCGTGATTGATCTGGTTGTGGTGAACTCTTCTCCCCTGATTTTTATGGCAAGAGGCGGACATCTCGATCTTCTCGGGAAATTAGCCAAACGAATTCTTGTGCCCCAGCCGGTTGCAACTGAACTTCAGGCCAGAGGCGATACCGATCGAACAGTACTGGCACTCATGCGATACAAATGGATGGAAATCGTCAGTACTCCCACCATTCCGGCTGATGTTCAAAGCTGGGGCTTGGGGCTGGGTGAATCCTCGGTTTTAGCCCTCGCTCAGCAGCATCCCTCCGCCACCGTCGTCATGGATGATCTGGCTGGCCGGCGATGCGCGACTTCCATGGGGCTCCCCGTGCTCGGCACGTTGGGAGTTATTCTGAACGCCAAGCGAAAAGGCTTGGTGCCGTTGGCTCGCCCGATCATGGAAGATTTGGTTCGGTCGGGGATGTATTTATCGCGTGATTTATTGGATCAAGTATTGGGGTTGGTTGGCGAATAAACGACCATGGGCTACCACCTTAAAATTCTGACCGTGCCCGGCCACGAAAGCCCGGCCGCTTTTCAACCCGTAGGGCCAAAAACGCATACCCCGGCATTACCGCTGCAAGATCGGGGCCACCGATTTTACAATACTCAATTAGGAAGGTGGATACATCGTGATCCGATTGGGGAAGCGGGTGGAATGTATGTTCATGCCTTTGTCGAAAACGGGACATTCAATCGTATCGACTACCTTGGTCAGGAGTTCAATACAGAACTTGAGATCGGAAAGCCATTCTTGGCATCTGACAGTCATATTAAATCCTTTTCTGCTTCAATGAATGTTAAATTCGACAATACATGTGCACAAAGTGGGTGTTAGGAACCAGAACCATGATGGTGCATGGCATTGACATGTCGAGGGATCGGATTGAGGCGTTTTGCCGCACCAATGGGATTCGCCGGCTGGCTCTGTTTGGGTCCGTTCTCCGCGAGGACTTCTGCCCCGAAAGCGACATGGATGTCCTGGTCGAGTTTCTGCCCGGTGTCCGGATAGGTTTATCGTTCATTCGGATACAGGATGAACTGTCGGCCCTTTTCGGCCGGAAGGTGGACCTGAACACGCCGGGCAGTTTGAGCAAATACTTCCGGG
>CAZCDO010000014.1:0-34602 GCA_964497135.1 uncultured Verrucomicrobiota bacterium | reverse complement strand
CGGGTGATTCCGCCGCCGCGGCGGGATCGCACGGCCCTGGCTTCACTCTTGTCTTCACTCGATCTGAACCTTGTGCCACTCTGCGTGCAAAATCTTCATTCCCCGATTTTTGGCTCTTTCTGCATTTCGTGGGGTACTGGAGTTCGAGCCCTTTCAAAGCCGTCGGAAATCCGGGAAGAGAGACTCCCACAAAAGGAGTGAATGACGCTCGATGTTCACAGAAGTCATTCTGTGCTCTCCTGCTCCTTCACGAACCATCGCGGACTGGCTTGGCGCACCCCGCGCGAAGACAGGCCGCATCGGTTGGCCCCCTCCGTGCCTCCGTGGCTCTGTGGTTAAACCTGCTCCTCGTCGCTCTCCCGATGATTCACCACCGAGGCACGGGGGCACGGAGGTTGAGAGGAAGACGTCGCGAACCCCGATGCGGGCCGTCTCGAAAGGCGGCCTTTCAATCCAGCCCGCGGGCTCTCTTGAGGGAATCGAGTTCACAGGAGTTGTTCTGTGCTCTCCTGCTCCTTCACGAACCATCGCGGACTGGCTTGGCACGTTGCGTGCGAAGGCTGGCCGCATCTGCGGTTTTCTGAATTTCACCTCCGTGTCGCGGTGACTCAGTGGTGAATCGCTGTCCCGTCAGTTGGGTGTGGAATGGCAACCTGGAATTCGCGTAATACTCCTCGCCTGCCCACGAAACACCAATCACCCACTCTTATTCAGAATGAACCCGATTTTCGATTACTTTGAAAGGGCCCGAACTCCAGTAACCCCCAGTAATGCAGAAAGAGCCCTTTGTTCAAACTTGACGCCGCCCCTCCGGCCTCTTTATCATCCCTATCTTATGAAATCATCCCTTCTCCGCCCTCCGCTCTCTGCTCTCCACGCTCTGCGCTCCGCCCTCTGCGTTCTGCGCTCCGCTCTCCGCCCCCTGCTCTCCGCCCTCTGCCCTCTGCTCCTCGCCCTCCCCCTCTCCGGATGTCGCCCGTCGGGCTCGTCTTCCGCCGAACCTTACGCCGCCTGGCTCGCCGACCTCACCAATCTCAATAACTTCGCCCTCGCTCCCGCCCAACCCGTGGCGCTCATCAGCACCTACGATCGCACCGGCGGCAACAATGACTGGCTCAGCCCCCAATTCATCCGACCCGGTGAACCCATTACCATGGCCGATTTGAAGGGCCCCGGCGTCATCAACCGCTTCTGGATGACCGGTATCCCCGATGAATTTAACGCTTCCATCACGCTTCAATTCGACGGCGAAAAAACGCCGCGATATGCCATGCCTCTAACCAACCTATTCGGAGGATCCTTCCCCTTTATCCCCCCGCTCGCCCAGCATCTGAGCGGCGCCAAATACTGTTACCTGCCCATCCCCTTCAATAAAAGTCTGAAAATAACCCTCCTGGTTCCGCCCGAAGTGAAGGATCCCCGCCCTTATTTTCAGATCAACTATACGCCTCTGTCCGGCCGGAAAATTCAATCGCTCCCCCCACCCGACCGGTTCTCTCCGGCCGACCGGCAGGCCATTGAACAAACTGCCCGAGCTTGGACTAATATGGCGCCCTTTGCGGCCGATGCCGTGGCTCAGTGTGGAGCCCCCTCCAATCGAACCGTTCAAGCGGGAACCCATACCCTTCTCTGCGATACGTCCGGTTCCGGTACCTTGCAAACCCTCTGGATGGACTGGACGCCGATCGATCCCGAAGAGCCGCTGGATCAGATGCTCTTGAGCCGGGCCCTGGTTTTACGCATTTATTGGGATGGCGCGACGACGCCCAGCGTGGAAGCGCCGGTCGGCGATTTTTTTGGCAATGCCATTCATCGCCGCCGGTTCGCCGCCCTGCCCCTGGCCCGGCTGGCGGATCAATCCGTCTGCCGATTTCCCATGCCCTTTAAAAAAGGGATGCGCATCGAATTGAAAAACGACAGTTCCAAATCCGTGCGGCTGAGTTATGGTCTGTCGATCGGACCGGCGCCGACCACCGCGGCACCCCGCTATTTCCATGCTACTTTTCGCGGCGCCACCGGATCCGGTAAACCTTTTTCCGTTTTGGATGCGCCCGGTCCGGGTCATTATGCAGGCTGTTACCTGGTGTGCATCGGCATGGATGGCGGCTGGAATATTTTGGAAGGCGACGAACAGATCCGGGTCGATGACGGAGCCCGTGATTATTTTGGGACCGGTCTGGAGGATTATTTCAACGGAGGCTGGTACTATTACGGTTTGTTCGACCTCCCCCTGCACGGATTGGTGGACAAATTTCCGATTCGAACCTCCCAATACCGGTTTCACCTGACCGATCCGATTCGGTTCGACCGCAATTTTGTGATGAATTGGGAATTCGGCCACGGCAACACCACCAAAGGGTACATGTCCAGTGTCGCCTACTGGTATGCCGATCAACCCCACCCGGCGGGTTCGGTGTTGCCCCCGTTGGAATCCCGTTTTCCGCCGCGCGATCCGCTGTCGCGCCATGCCATCATGGCCGGCCTATTCGAACTGGAGCGGCTGGGGTATTATGATGAAGCGCGTCAGCGCAGTTTGGAGTATCTGGCCCAGAATCCAGACCTGCCGGAAAGTGCCATGATCGCCCTGCGGGAGGTCGCCTACCGCGAAGTGCTGAACGGGTATCCATCGGTCCAGGCGTCTTACGCCGCATTTCAGGGCGCACCCCATCCGCCTCGGGTTCAGGAACAAGCAGGATTGCTCGATGGGTTCCATCAGGGACCCCATCGAGCAATCCTGGCCGCCAGCGCCAATGGCCGCTTCAAGGTCTATTGGGATGGTCAATTGATGCTGGAGGGGGATCAGCCTCTGGCCTTGAGCGGCCGTCTCATCGAAGCGACCCCTGGCCGCCATCAACTCACTGCCGAAGTCATCTCGCCCGCCCGGCCCGGCCCATTTTGGCTCAGAGTCCATTTACGTCACGCCCGGGGTAAAATCGACACCGACGCAACCTGGCTGAGCACTATGAAAAAACCGGACGAGTGGCCCACCCTCAAAACCCCGACGGGCGATTGGACCCCGGTTCTCATTCACGGCCTGACCCCGTTCATGAGTTATTGGAATTTCCAGCCGAATGCGATCATCGACGCCCAAGCCGGCGCCCATTATATCTATCCCCAAGATGAGTGGAAACCCGGTCGCACCGCCTATTTCAAAAAAACGGTGGAGCTTAAAGATAAGGTTCAATCTGAATAAGTGCGGGTGATTGGTTCATGGCGGGCCGGCAGGGGAGTTTCTCGCAGAGTGCCACAGGGTTCGGATTCTTGTTCTCAGAGTGAAGAACGGCTTGCCCTTCGTAGCCATTAGGGCGAAGTAGGGCCGTGCCATTCCACTCAAAGCCGTGGAATGTCCCGTCCGGCTGTCTTTCAAGAGTAAAGGTCTTCTTCCCCCCTTGACTTCATGAGAACACGGGACGGGTGATTCCGCCGCCGCGGCGGAATCGCACGGCCCTGCTTCACTCTTGTCTTAACTCTATCTGAACCTTGTGCTACTCTGCGTGCAACTCTCCATTCCCTGGCTTGCGATGGCTTTGAAAGGAGCTCAAACCCTTACCCCCAGTAATGCAAAAAGAGCCAAAGATAAAGGCGACCGGTAATCCCCCGCAAAAACGGCGGGGACCGCCGTCTCCAAATACCTGATCCCCGTCGCGGCCCGTGACTCAATCGCGCCCCGCTTATCTGAAATAATAGGGTTTGGCGAAGGGGATTAAAAAAACGCCCTTGATGACCGCCCAGTAAACGGAAATTTGCCCGGCCCTGAACGTCGCCAGCGTCTTGGCCATCATCATGCTCAACGGGTGAATCGGCTGATCTTTTTCCAGGAATCCCCGGTTCAGCAGTTTATCGATATGCGCTTGGGATCGGTAAGAGAGCAAGGCGTACAGGTAAAGCACCCGGTTTTGAAGAACCGCCAGATCCTGGCCGGGTTTTGTTTTCTGCAATAGCAGGGCCACATTATAGAACGATGACGACACATGATCGCCCCGTTCAATCACATCAACCTCGTCCGGATGGAGGACCCCCTTGTCCAGCGCCACTTGGATGATGGCCGTGTTTGGCAAATAGCTCAGTTTGCTATACCGGATGAGGTACGGTCGGGTTTTGTTGTAAAATTTAACGCTCTCAATGAGGTTCTCGCGGGTATCAAACGGGAATGCGTAAATATGATCGAAAGAAAATTTGAGGCCGTGCCGATGGGACCATTCCGCAATGGACTCGATTTTGGCATTGGTGTCCGTCCGCTTGAGATATTCTTTCCGATTGTGCTGATCCGGCGTCTGCACGCCGATTTTCAGCAGATTACACCCGGTTTTCTTTAAGATCTCGATCGTTTTTTCGTTGATTAAATTAGGATGCAGATAGACGCTGTAAGACAGGTTGAATTGTTTCTGTAAGGCGGAAAAAAGCTGTTCGATTCGTTCGTTATCCGTGGCGATCACATCGTCGCAAAAATCAATCCGTTTAATTCCAGGAAACCGGTGGGTAGCCTGTCCGATTTCCGCCATGATGTTGTCCACGGAACGAAACCTGACCTTGCTCCAGTTTTTGTAGAGGGAAATGTAATAATTATTGGAGCAATAGGCGCACCGATAGGGACACCCGCGACTGCCCATGATGAGATAGGACGCCCCGTATTGGTGACTGGGCGGACACAGATCGGTATCGGGAAAGGGAATGGCATTCAAGTCGGTGATCAGCGGTGCGATCGGATTTTTATGGACCACACCGCCCTCTTTGACCCACAGATTACTGATGCCGGTGAGCGAGCCGCCGTGTTCCAGCGCGCGCATCAAATCGAGGATCATGGTCTCGCATTCGCCGATCGCGATCATATCGATCGCTGTTTCTTGGATGGCTTTTTCCGGCACCATGCTGACGTGGTAGCCCCCGAAGATAATCGGAATCGGGCAATGTTTTTTGATGTGCTCCGCGATATCCACCGACCATCGAAAATTCATGGTAAATGCGGAAAAACCGATGATATTCGGGGAATATTCCCGGATCTTGTCCACCGCGGTCTGCTTGAACGATTCCAGGGCTCGTGCTCTTCCCTTTTCATTAAAAGAAAAATTCGCCAGGGGATCGTTGAATGTCAAAACCTTCACCTCGTACCCATGCTTTTTAAGCAAGGCCGACATATATTGAACGCCGAGCGGAACAAATTCCTTCTGAATGAAAAGGATGCGAGCTTTAGTCATTGGCTTTTAACTCGATATTATCGATCGGATCTGCGATTCGGGTGGTACGGGCACCCGCCCGTAGGACCGACCCGATACAACTGTGACTTCAGGGATAGTTTGCAGAAAATGGATTACAATGTCAAACCTCACAACATTGCCCCGCAATACCCAAGGGGTGTTTGCCCTGCAAACAAAGCCCCGCCGTCCCGAAGGCGGCTCAACTCAAAGGCGTCCATCACCCCCCCCTCAATACTCCCACCGCTCATTCCCCAGCGGCGCGGCATTCAACTCCTGGCGGTTCAGGCACCAATGAGGTAGATACTTGTGACAAGGGAGTTCTGGCCGGCCGCGAAATGCTGGACAGAGCCTCGATGCCGGGAGTAAAGTGCGGGGACTCGAACGGTAGTTGCTGCCGAAAGGGATGAGTATGGCGCTGCTTGAAAATGCATTAAACTGCCCCCTGTGTGTAATAAGCGTGATGGGAGACCATGCCGGTGAAGGTGTCGATACGATATTTTCGAGAAAGATAGCGGATATCGACCGTACCGGCAAAACCTTCTGGCTCATGCGATCGCCCAAAGCACGGCCCCCTCAAGTCCAGGGAATCTGCCAGACCGCTCCTGCATACACGATATTCATTGCTCCGGCGGCCAAGGGTGGCGCACGCCCAACCACAACGGAGGACTCAGCCTGCGAGTACGCGGAAGATAGACAGGTCTGGATCCCCCTCCCTCAAGACATAAGTCCTGTCACCGGAAAGCTGGATAACAGTGCGGCTGCCCTTGTTTTCGACATGCTGACGACCGAAGTCAGTGGAATGTTGGATTTATGGAATTATGGCGACTTATCCGACATTCGGAAACCCGTGAAGTTCATACTCGGCTGTTCAACAATATGCGCAGTCCAGAAAGACATGACAACGCACCCAGGCAAAATGAAATCACGGTATCGTAACGTTGTGGCAATAGCCCGAATCGCAAAGCCATACTGCGTGTGGCTCCGATAAGCCAGATGCAAGATCTTGCGGGTAACTGAGTACCCGTGGTGTGCCTTATCATCCGAATTTCGGCCACTGATTATAGCCAATTGACGGATCGGTCGCTTTCAGTGCCCGGATGAACTCAACTTCTTTCTGACTCACCTCAGAGGGAGATGCCGACTCGGACTCCCAGAGGATCTCCTTCCGGATTGTAAAGTCACGCCTTTGTTCCCGGCTGAAGTCCTTGGCGATGAGTTCACTGCTGGCGCTGCCAAAATAGTTGATGCTATCGGTCCGGTCTTGCCCGACATAGATCTTCCCGTTCGGATAGGTAATTTTATAAATGACGTTCATTCCGCAGGGTTATTTGCGAAATTCATCAAAGAAGGCATCGTCCACTTCAAAGACCGTCTTGGGGTTCAGCCCAAGTTCCAGCTTCTCGAACATATCAACCAGTTTATCACCATCTACGAGCTCGATGGGACGAGCCCCATCCCTCCTCGCCTCTCGCCGGGCATCCTGCGTGAACGTTCCCGTGGTGAGAATGATCCCCTTATCGGCCCGGCCCTCCATGGCCCCACGGAAATCCCGAATCTGCGAAGTCGTAACGCTTCCCTTATACCGTTTGCATTGGAACAAAACCTTGAAGGTAACAAAGGCATTGAGCTCCAGAATGCCATGCCCGTCAATTCCATTGTCCCCGCTCTGGCCTGTCACGGTAACCTGCTGGAATCCCGCTTCGCGCAATAACCGCTGACATAGGCGCTCAAACCCGCCAGAAGGGAGTTCTTGAATCGTTTCCAAGAGTCGATCCCGATAATCCGCCGCAATGGTCAGGTCAACTTCCTCGGGGGTATCCCGTTCCGGTTCAGATGGATGGTCTTTGGCCTTCTCTTTTCGCGCATCCGAATCAATCTTGACCTGTTTACGGAATATTTCCTGCGCCTGAGCATAGGTCAGGTTCGTCTTCTGACCCTTCTCTGTCAGTCGCCAAACCCCGCGTGTTGAAGAATCGAGTAAGCCTTCCCGTTTCAAATAGAATCGCGCCCAAGCCACCTGGTTCCTGAACCGGGGTTGTCCGGATTCCATCAATTCATTCTGTGTTGATTCCGGCACTTTGGAGAGTTCAGCGACTTTGTCCACCGCTTCTTCTGGAGTACCAGACCCGCCCAATGCACGAAGCGCATCGAGTAAAGGTCCGAACCAGCGGAGAAACTGCGTGCCTTCTTTTTTGGTAGCCATTAAGTGCCTCTTTTGTGCAGTGCGATCCCCGGCATAGTGACACCCTCCCTGCCCCGCGTCAAGCAGACCCGGGACCGCGCATCTTCCAATTTCCGAAGATATCCCGTTGAGAATAGATCGACCTGCGGTAATCCCATTCGTCGGTAATTCCCTAGCCGCTGTCGCCATCGCACGCGCGGCGATTCCCGACAGCGTGTTTGAGGTCCGCGACGTCAGCCTTCATGCGTTGAGGAAGCTGCGCTCGGCGCGGGTTCCGAAGTCGCATCCGAGGCGTTGTTGGGCAGTTTCGTCAATCGTCTTAGCCAGTAGACAATGTATACGACTGCCCAGATTGTGAGCACCACATTTGCCGAGAGAATCAGGAGCGCGATCCACGCGGAGATGAACCTGTTCGCGCTGTAAGCCAGGACGCCAAAGAGTAGCGGCATGAAGGGCAAGCCGGGAAAGATGGAAACGCCCCTTCTCTTGTCCTCAGGTAGGTCGTGATCCTCATACGCCAGTTTGGCCGCCGGTGCCATCACGATGATACACCACGACAAGAGGAGGCCGATGCCGATGGCAACATTGATCATCATTTCCTATTCCACCTACCCAACGTTCACCTTGACCGTTTGCAACCCGCCTGGGTGAGCAATACGGTCCGAGGTGTTGTTGGCATCTCATCCTTCAATCCATCCTTTGAGACGGTACTCTGTATGGGCGCCGGCAAACAAGCGAAAGAAACCCTCCATCCACTTGATCAGTTCTTCTCGCTCGGCTGTTCGCACTGCCCACATGCCTTTCTTCTGTTGTGCCCAAGATGCAGGCATTGCGGGTGATTCGGCGTCCGTCTTCCGTCCCAAGTTCAGGATGACAGTCTGCTGATCCTGGAAGGCGACTTCGAGCCATGGTCCCTTCCCGAAAAGGATGTCATGTGCCCAGCCTCTGTCTGTCCGCCCGTCGACGTGGAGCCATGCATCCGGGTTGTCCATTTCAATCAACCGCGAAAGCAATGTTCGCAGCATACCCGCTGGCGACGGATGCTCAGGACTGGGACATCTTATCGGTCTTGTGATCATCTCTTTGTCTCGATGCCAATGTTCAGCCTGTGGGTTTCTAGCGGAGCGAGAATCCCCACCAGCCTCTGGTTGGCACTCCTCATTGATCCACTCCCAGCCAGATTGCCACACCGCTATACACGAGGCCGAACAAGACCAAAATCAGGAAACTTCCAATCCAGACTATCACGGTACGCTTGGCCCATTGCCGTGAAGCATTGTACAAGGGTTCAATCCGCGGGTCCTTGCCGAACATTTGCTGTAAGAGCGCTCTGCGCTCTGCACGGGGACGGAACCATGAACGGAGCGAATAGAGTCGATTGAAGAGAGGTCGGTCTGCCTTCATCATTCTGAAGTTGGTTCCGACCACCTTGATGACAGTCATGACCCACGGCGCAAGACACAGAACCCCATACGGGATTCCAAGGAAGACCGTCACTTGTGTTTCTTCACTCATCTCGTCTGGTGCCACTATCTTGACTGACCACAGGTCCTTTGCGGGATATTTTTCGGTCAAACAAGGCCGTTATATACACCCGCCTCGTCGGGAATAGTGAAACTTAACCCGCCTCCCGTCAACCCCGCATTTAGGGTCAACTATCGAAAGGTCAACTCGGTCCCAGGACCGGTACTTCCGCGTTGAAATAGCACGACGCTGATAATTTCTGTCCGTCAAATCCTCAGCCGCTGGCGGCTGCCAAGTTCACACAACCTGGTGGCCGCTGCGGGTCTAGGACCTGCGTGGCCTCCAATTCAAAAGAATGGAGTCACATGAGTCCCGAAGCAGGTCTATTACTCGTCGAAGAAATCGTTCCTCGCATCCTCGCCGCCGTTGGACGCGGATCGGTTACCCCAACCAGACCAAGGACAAGGGCAACATAGAGCAGGATGGGATTGCCTTGTCGCGCTTCTGAAATACCGAGGAAAAACAGGAATGAGATTAGAGCTATCGGCATGACCACGAAATACCAACTGAGTATCCACCGCCAATCCCGTGGAAAATACCAATCTGATGGCTCTTGTTTCATTGTGTTTTCGCTACTAAACGCTCGAGTTCCGTTATCAGTTGTATCACTTGGTCGTCGGGCTCGGAAAATCGCATTTCAGTCAGGACTCGACGTGCCTCTTCGACATCCGATTGCTCTAACGCTATGCGTGCAAGTCGGCGCACGCACTGATTGGCTCGCTTCGTGTCGCCAACCATCGCATAAGCATTTTGATGCGCCCTGACTGCGGCCACATCCTGCGGGAGGTCTTCCGTCCAGTCCGTTTTCATTTTTGCCTGTCACCAGTCCAACCGCTGGGCTATTTTCCGATGATAGATACCACCCCAACCCGCTCCTTTGAACCATCTGGATTCAGGTAGAAGACAGGATATTGTCCAGAAACCAAATCCTTGAGTTTGATTTCTGCTGGAGCTCCTTTAGTTTTTCCATCAGTCAAACAGGTCAAAACCGTAAAACAGATTTCATGGTTGTGTTGCCTTGCGCGAATGCCCTTGAACACAATGGCCGAATTCATTCCCCACTTGCCCCCCTCGAATTCAACGGGAATGGCGGTGACTCTGCCTTGGGTGATGGGTGTTCCGATTCTCACCTTGCCAACATAATCCAAAGACACGGCTTCGGATGTGAGCATACGGATTAAGCTCGTGCAACCGGCACAAGCCATAACGGCCAGACATCCAAAGATTATCAGGAGCTTCTTCATTTCGACTAGTCCTCGATAATGGTCTCACCGCATTGGCCACATTTCCCGATGCCCCGGCTATACTGGGGACTTAACGCCCCTTGACGCAGCGGAAACCGACGTCACTATTGCTTGCCATTCCCGGCTCTATGTTGAATCGAGCCGTGCACCGGGCATATTGGACGGATTCGTGCGCCCCTCCACTTCGAACTATTCGAAACGAGCCCACAATACTCTTCGCGGGTCCGTGCGGGTCCGTCAGATAACCTGTCGTATAATATCCATACCAGTCCCAGCACCATTCCGCCACGTTACCCGCCATGTCGTGCAACCCATATCCATTCGCCGCAAAACTGCCAACTGGACTCGTGTAAGGAAGCACTCCGTCGTTGTATATCGGGTGGTGCCCGTCTGTCAGGCTTGTGTCGTAGACGTAACCATTGGTATCGGCGCGGTAGTTCGCTCGCGTGTGTTGAATCGTGTCTCCGCCCCATGGAAACAGTCGCCCCTGACGGCCGCCCTTCGCCGCCTTTTCCCATTCAGCTTCCGTCGGCAGCCGATATCCGTTGGCTGTCCACCTGACCCACTCGTTGCTGATATTTACCGCGCCATTGGTGTATAACGCGCTGAACCCTTCATCCGTGTAATAGCAGGGCGTCAGACCTTTTTTCTGACTCCGTGCATTACACCACTTCACGGAGTCATACCAATTCACCCACATGACGGGGTGATTATTCGTTTTACATAAGCCCGAGTTTTGAAAGGCGTATCCATTTGTGATTGCCCAGTTGTACACCTCGTCCCATTTGGTCTTTGAAACCTCCATCTCATCCATCCAGAATCCGCTCACGAAATTAGTATGTACCGGTCTCTCATCGCTCCGCCCTAATCCTTGGATGTCCCCTAGTTCGACATCTCCGCCGTCAATCCAGACCATCCCTTGCGGAAACTCGTTTGTCTCCATGACAACCCGATAAAACATTGGCACTTCGACCGAGAATTCTGTTTTGCTGTGCGCATCGAGGGAGTTGATGGGCTGGTAGGTGAACGAATGCCATGGTCCCCCAGCCTGAGATGCCCATTCGACCCGGTAGACGGCGTTGCTGATGGCCGAATTTGTCCACGCGAGCCGCCCGTTCCCCTGTAATGACGTAATCTCCGGAACCTGCCCAGTACAACATGCCGCCAGAAGTCCGATTATTCCCCATGTCAGAATCCCTATTCTTGACGTCATCGGCTCGTGTCCTTCGCTGTGCATCCAAAATTGCCCGCTTCGTTCCGGCAGTGGACTTTACCCACGGGTCGTTCCCCAACACCCGTACCTACCCCGGCATATTGGCACCCGAGAAGATGGGAGTCAAGGGCTCCTCTCCACGCCTGACTCTCTCCGTGTTTCCGCCTCTGCCCATGCCCACCGTCGCCGTCACGCCGCCCAGCCCCCCTGAGCCTGTCATCCACTCAAAGCCAATCACCCCCAGAGCAAATATGTCGCTGGAAAATTGTGCCCTCTATTGTGCCCTTTATCGCTCTCAAAACCCCCATGACAGGCTGTGCCAAGCCTAGCCCAACTGCGACATACGGAGGCAATTACTGGAACTTTGGTCTGCTGTGGAACCACAAAAACCCCAATAAATAAAGGGGAATATGAAGAAAAGCCTAATGAATACAGGGGATGGTGGTGGGGGAAGGGATCGAACCTTCGAAGGCGTAGCCAGCAGATTTACAGTCTGCCCCGTTTGACCGCTCCGGAACCCCACCTTTTCGTCAAAGAGGCTATTAAAATACAGGTATTTCCTTGTCGCGGCAACATGAAATTTGTGTCGTTAAAAATGACGTGACCGCCACCCGAAATGTGGAGTATATTGCGGTTTAGTAATTTGAAGTTAAACCCTATCCAACACGGGTCACATCCATGGCCACACAAAAATCCACTCCGCCTGCTCCCACGACCAAGCCGCCCGCCTCGGCCCTGAAAAAAGTCGCCAGCCTTCTATCTCTTTTCGGCGTCATCCTCCTGCTCCTGTTCTGGAAATCCTTCCTCCCCGGCTGGACCCTCGCCTCTGGCGACGCCGATCAACTCGCCATTGAACGAGCCCATCACGACACCCTGCCCTGGGGGTATATCACCCGGTGGGACCCTTTAGCGGGACTTGGCGCCTCTAACGGCCCGGTGCCGCAGACGCCGGGGTACTTTCTCGCGCATGTGGTCTCTGCCTCAAAATATTCCGATGCCACTTATTTATTCCATCTGCTCCTGCTCGGGTTATTCAGCTATTTACTGCTTCACGACTTGACCCGAAATCGCACCGCCGCCCTGTTGGGTGGAATTTGGATGATGCTTCAACCCCAGGTGTTGTCGCATATCCTGCCCGGCCATATCGGACACCTGGCTTTATTGGGCTGGATTCCCGCCGTCTTCTGGCTTCTTCGCCTGGCCATCCGCACAGAGCAGTGGACTTTATGGGGATTGACCGGGGTTGTTTTTGGGGTGGCCTTAAACAGCGGCACGGTCGATGTGGCCTTCTTCTTGGCACTCCTAATCGCCGCTTATGGTCTTTTCCTGATCGTTCAAAAACAGCGACTGCTCATCCTTCCCCAAAATCAGGTCTCGTCCACACCTCAAGGTAGGGCGACCCCTCCGGGGGAGCCGTCGGGTCTGGTCCCCGGCTCGCTCGGAGATCTCGCCCTACCAAAAGGCCACGCCGAAACGGGTGTTATTATCGAAAGAGGCTTTATAACCTATGGCCGGTTGACCCGGAATATTCTCCTGGCCGCGGTTCTGGCCGTCATCACCGGCTATCAGGCCATTGTCGTGGTGATCGGTCTGGACTCCCGAAATCAGCCGAATACGGTTGAAGCCCACCCGGAAAATCCCGAACAAGCCCGCCTGAATAAATGGTTTTGGGCGACCCAATGGTCGGTGCCGGTCGAAGAGCTATTAGACTGCGCCATTCCCGGCTTTTTCGGCTGGGGTTCCAGTAACCCACACAATCCCTATCGCGGACGGGTCGGCCAGACCGAAGGCTTTCCGCAACACCGGCAGGGGATGCCCAATCTGAACGATGTCAGCATTTACCTGGGGGCCACCATCCTATTGGCCTGCCTGCTGGCGTTTTATCTGAACCGCCGCAATCCCGAGCTCTGGTTTTTTGCCATCGCGGCCCTCCTCGCCTGTCTTTTCACTTTCGGCAAATATGCGCCTTTTTACAAAGCGTTCTATCTGCTCCCCAAAATGGACGCCATGCGCAATCCGATCAAATGGTTCTATCTGACCAGTTTTTGTGTGGGAGTGATGGGAACCATCGGCCTCTCCCAAGCGCTGAAACACTGGGCCCATCCTGAGAAATCATTGCGCGTTATTCCGCTTCTCCTGATTTTATTCCTGCCCATCCTGGTCGTTTTGGGATTGGGCGGTTGGTATCTGGCCCACATCGCCGTCGATCCCAATGCCGTGTTCTGGCAGGTTCCGGCCTTGCGCCAACTATCGCAGGATTCACTCGTCACCGGCGGGTTCATTTGGGTACTGGCCGCGGGGATTTTCGCCTGGTGCTTATGGCCGCGAAAAAGCGGTGCACCGGGTCGCCGGGTTCTTTTTCCCGCCCTCCTGATCGGCGGAGTCATGCTGGGCGAATTGGTGTATGTCAATCGCCACTATCTTCCCTATAAAAGCTCAAATATCCAGGTGAACGGCGGACCGTTGGCCGATTATCTCAACAATCAACCGCGTCCCTTCCGAGTCAAGATCGTGGGGCAGGAACCCATTTTCCAATATATCCGCCAAATCATGACGATGTATTACCGCTGGGAACATATCGAACCCATTGTGTCCCGGTCTCTGGACGATTTCACCCTCTTCTCGCAAAGCCTGGCATCCAATCCCCGCCGATTATTTCAACTGACCAATGTCCGCTATATCATCGGCCCGGCCGGCTTCAAAGATCCCCTGATGAAACCGGTTCAATCCTTCACCGCAGGACCCACGACGGTGGTGGTGTACCAATTCACCGAGCCGTTGGCGCGCTATTATCTGGTGCCGGACTGGAAAATCGCCCCCCCCACCGAGCGATTTAACCATTTGAACGATGCCGACTTCGATCCCCGGACCGAAGCGTTGGTGCATGTGTCACCGGGAGCATTGCCTGCGCCCCCCGAAAAACGGGCGCGGCAGATGAGTTGCCGGATCGACCAATACCGGTGGAATTATATCCGGCTCAAAGTGGAAGCCGATCAACCGACGGTGCTGGTGGCTCTGGACCGGTTTGATCCCGACTGGCGGGCCTTTGTCGACGGGGTATCCGTCCCGATTCATCTCGCCAATGGAATGATGCGCTCCTGCTGGATCGCTCAGGGCCCGCACGTGGTCGAATTTAAACTGATCGGACCCGGGTGGCGGCCCTTACTGCTGGTTCTGGCCGGGTGGGCAACGTGCCTTATTTTGATCGTAATCGTCATGATACAGCGATTAAACTCAAACCGCAGGCATTAAGGTTTCGATCCCCGGTATCCGGAACTCACCCGTTGTCCGGTCGAACCCGCCAGGCAACCGCGCGCCGGTTACCAGGGTTCCAACATGGCGCTATTCCATTCACAGAACGCACAGAGCCCGGTGTATGATCCCTTGGCATGTTGCTCGGCCTTGAGCTTTCTCCGCTGACCATTATAAACGGTGCTGAGGGATTCCACCTTGAGATCACCCAGGCATTCCGCCCCATCGATATCCAAACAACATAACGCCACGCGCCCATCGCTTAAAACACAGATTGGGTCATATAAATAAGAGCAGGGGAATCGCGCGTCACAGCGGGGTTTCTTGCGATCGATGGGGGTTTGCAGGATGGTAAAATAGGTGACGACCTGGTCGGATTTGTCACGCCAGAATCGGATGGCGCGCAGAGCGCTTAAGCCAGACATCAGCGCCGGCTTCAACCGAATCTCGATTTGAGCCCGTCTGTTTTTGCATTCGTGCATGGCCTTCACATGGGCTACAATCTCCCCGAATTTTTTGAGCTTATGGTCTTTGTTATAATCGGCCTCCGTCCCCACATCCGCACTCACGGCGATCTGGTCGACGTATTGTAATAATTCCGGATCGATGGGATTCAGGCCATTGGTCGCCAGTGAAACCGAAAAACCCAGGCGCTGGGCCGTTATTGCCCGTTCCAGCAGAAATGGATCCAGCGTGGGTTCCCCCTGCATCTGCAAGTGGATGCGCCGGATCTGCTGAGCCTGGCAATCGCGGAGAATTTTATGGAACAAATCGATGTCCATGATCTGGGCCGGCCGGGTCATTTGGGAAATCGAACAATACCGGCATCGCTGATTGCAAATGTTGACAGTTTCAATCGTCGCCGATTGCAACGTGACGATCTTCTTCGCTTTCCGGGCAAATAGCATGGACGCGTACAGTTTTGACGGATAGACCATCGGCATCACTTTGAACGCCATCGATTTAAGGATAAATAAGGCGGTCGGATTCATGATCGCGTCCTCGTTGTTTAATCCAGACGGTCAAATTAAGCTAAAGCTTTAGGGGTGTCCACCTCCTTTTTCGAGTCGGATCCGGCTTGTTATTCTTTTTAAATCTGGTAACCTGTTCGGGTATGAAAATTTCATTAGTCAGCATCCAGGACAATAGCCAGAATAACCTATCGTTGCTGTATTTGGCAGCCTACGTGCGCCATAACCTATCGGATGTCGAGTTCGAAGTTCTCGAACATGAAGATCCGATTTCGATCATGCGCCGAACCCAACCGGACATCGTGGGAATTACCACCTATTCTTTCACCTACGGCGCGGCGATTAAACTCTGTAAGGAAATCAAGTCGGCTTTACCGGGCACGTTGGTCATTCTCGGCGGCCATCATATCTCGGCCATGCCTGATTCGCTGCCCGCGGATGCCGATCTGGCGGTGATGGGCGAAGGCGAGGTGACGTTCTTAAACCTGGTCCGGGAATATAAAGATAAAGGCACGATCGATAAATTGACGCAGTTGGGAATTGCCTATCGGGACAGTTCCGGCACGCTCGTGGTCAATGATCCGCAACCCCCCATTCCGGATTTGGATCTGTTGCCTTTGCCGGCGTATGATTTAATCATGGATCGCGCTCAACCGGTGGATGGTCCGACCGGAAAAAAGATTACGCTCCCCCTGTCGACGTCCCGGGGCTGTTGTTTCAAGTGCAAGTTCTGTGCCTCGACCCACTTTTGGGGTAAAATGCGGTTTTTCTCATCCGGATATGTCATTCGTAATATCGAAAAACTGATTGAACTGGGGGCGGCGCGAATTTCCATTGTCGATGATTATTTTACCCTGCCGAAAAGCCGGTTCGATTCGATTTATAGTCGAGTCATGGAAAAACGGTATAACACGATTTGTTCCTTCCGCTGTTTTCTCCGCTGTGATGCCATTACCGAGGGAACCGCGCGTCAATTAAAAGCCATGAATTTTGAAACCGTCTGCTTGGGCATCGAATTCGGCAGCCAGAGAAATCTCGATTATGTCAACAAGCAGTCCAAGGTTGAAGATAATTCGGCGGGCCTTTCGATTTGCCGAAAAGTGGGGTTGAAAACATTTTCCGGTTTTATTGTCGGCGTTCCCGGGGAGACCGAGCAAGACATTCAGATGACCTATGACTTTATTAAAAAGTCTCCCATCGACAGCCCCGCGTTATATATTATAATTCCTTATCCAGGCACGGCCTTGCATGAAGAATTAAAACCCCGATATTCAAACAAATTAAGCGACAATTCCATCTATTATTCAGGACTCCCGTATAACGTGATTCATTTATTGTTTACCCGAAAACTGAGAATTCCCGAGGTGTGGACCAATTCCACCTTGTCCCAGGAAATTTATCGCAAATGGATCATCAAGCTATTGCGTCTTATTTTTATCAAGAATCTGGCCTATTTCTTTCGACGCATCGTCGATGGCGATATCGGCGTGGTCTATGCCTTCCGGCTGTTGTTCAACCTGAAATAGTCGGCTGACCTTCTTTTCTGATTCCGTTTTTTTTGAACAGGATGAATGATACACCGATCCAGAACCTCAAAAAATACATCGCCCCGGTCAACAGCGGATGCCGGACCAACCGTTTCCAATTTCCGTTCTCGACAAAAACCCCCCAGAACCGATAGGCCGCCCCCACCTGTTTTTTCACCAGCGGGTCTTCCGCGCCCCACTTCGAAATATAGCCGTCAAACGACTTGATATAATGAATCTTCTTCCGGATATAGGGACCGACCCGGAATTCGCCTTCGTTGTGCAATAACGGAATCCGGCTGATGGCCAACCGGCCTTCCCCGGCCAGCCGCCGATTCAGATCCCAATCCTCGGCAACAAAAAACGAGACGTCGAATCCACCGATTTTCAGAAACAGGTCCCGGCGCATAAATCGAACGGCATCAATACAGGTGCCGTCATAAAAACCCCGCTCAAAATTTCTGACTTTGATCCAGAATCCGGTACCGACAATCTGTTCGGGTATGTACAGGCCTACCCCGGCGTCGCGCTCGCATCGGGTCAGGCATTCCTCCAATACGCCGGCCGTCAGCATCATATCCGCATCCAGAAAAAGGATATACTTTCCTTGGGCGAGTTCGGCCCCATAATTTCGTTGGGCCGACCGCTCCGGCCCTTTGGTATATACCCGGTCGGTATACCGCGCGGCAATTGCCCGGGTTTGATCCTGCGAATCGTTGTCGACCACGATGATTTCGAATTGTCCGATTGGAACAGTTTGTTTTTTAACGGATTCCAGGCAATTCGCAATGTTGCGTTCTTCATTTTTCGTGGTCACGATGACGGAAATCAGTAGCCCCGAATTCATCCTTTGCCTTCCTTGTTAACCCGTGCGGGTACCTGCCTTAAATAGGATTTGCGGCCTTTGTATTAACAATCTCCCGCCCGACGGACAGCGGCACGCTGTCCCTCCCTTTTAGGATGGCCCGAATCCAATAACCCACAGTCGTTGTGTCACCGTTAGGCGCTATTCCCGTTTATTCGGTTTACCGTCATCCGCTGTCAAAATCCGGTCCTGCGCGGCGGCGAGATCGGGCGCGATATAATCCGGTTTCGCGTGATCCAGCGAAAAGAAACTTTCGACCTGTTCCAGTTTCAAGCGGGTCACCAGGATGGTCCGACAGCCCGCCGCACGACCGGCCTGAACATCCACCAAACCATCCCCCACCATCCAACTGTTCCGCACATCGAGGCCGAGTTCCAAGGCGGCCTTCAATAAAAGCCCGGGTTTCGGTTTCCGGCAATCGCAATCCTTTTGATACGCCGCCACAGTGCCGGCCGGATGATGCGGGCAATAGACTAGGGCATCCCAGGCCTCTCCCTCCTGCATCAACAATTCCTGCAAACGGCGATTGACCGCCTCCAGTTCCGCGACGGTCAGTGTCCCTTTGGCCAGTCCCGGTTGATTCGTGACAACCACCACCGTAAACCCGGCCTGATGCAATCCTTGGATAAAAGCCCCCGCGCCGGGCATCGCCTGAACCTGCTCCACGCGTCGCGGCGAATCGAATAAACCGTGCGTCTCGTCATAGACCATGCGATTCAGGGTTCCATCCCGATCGATAAAAACGGCGGGTTTCATGGAGGCCCCTTCGCGTCGGTTAATAACGCCTCCAACTCCGCCAGGCCTTCCGGTTTTCCGATTTCGTAAAACCGGTCCGGCATGATACAAGCTGCCAAACCCTTGCCGGAAATCTGATCGACCAGTATTTTCTGGAGGTCCAAGGGAGGCGAGACATTCCGATAGGACTCGATCACCCTTCGACGGTAAAGCGTCAATCCGTAATCGATGAAATCCACCTCATCCGGGGAGGCATTCTTCGAGTAATAAACAACCCGATTACCCTCGACCCTCGCATTACTTCGATCCCACTGGCCGTGATTGTGATAGACACACATCAGGGCATCCAACCCCACCGCCTGGAATTGGTCGATCACGCGGCGATAATCGGTGCGCAGGTAGGAATCTCCGTACAGCACCATGAATTCCGGCGCCAGCAGGGGTAACGCGTGGACCAGGGCCCCGCCGGTTCCCAGAAGTCGTTCCGGCGACTCCCGGGCATAGTGGACTCTGACTCCGAACCGGGATCCGTCCCCCACATGGTCCTCCAACTGGTCTCCCAAAAAGCCCACACAAAGCACAATGTCCCGCAGGCCGGAAGCCCGAAGCAACTCGAATTGATGTTCGATAAAGGGCCGCCCGGCGACCGGAATCAGCGCCTTGGGGATATCGGACGCCACGGAGCGGATTCGCGTCCCCTGGCCGCCCGCTATGATGACCACCTGCATGTCGACCCCGTTTTTGTGGACTTAGCCCACACTCCAAGAACACCTGAACGATACGGTAAAGCCGCTGGTTACAAAGGCGTTAAAAATGATGTAGCACCGTTCTGCGAAACTCCGGCGGCCACGACACCGTGGGTCCCGCCGGTTCTGCACACCTCAATCGAAATCATCCCCGGCGGAGAGGTCCGACACCGTGCGGCACCCTTGCATCGTCGGCAAGTAACTGATCCGGGGCATGTCATGTTGAGCCATGAAGGCGTCCAGTTCCCGGCCCCGTTCCGGACAATAGAGCATCAGGAATCCTCCCCCGCCGGCTCCAATCACCTTGCCACCCAAAACGCCGAAGTCCCGTTTCACCACTTCATACAGATCGTCAATAAAGGCCAGGCTGACCGTATCGGACAACGCGCGCTTGGCCCGCCAATGGTCGTCCATCAGGCGCCCAAACGAATCCAAATCCCGATTCACGAACGCCTTCTTGATTCGCGCGCCCAATTCCTTGATGTGACAGAGATTATCCATGACCCGATGATGATCCTCGCCGGTTTTTTTTCGGGCGGCATCGTTCTGTTTTTTGAGAACCGCGGTCGCGGAACGCTGGATCCCCGTGTAATAGACCCGCGCTTTCTGAGCCAATTCAGTAACCGTCATGAAGTCCACCGGAACGGAGGTAACCTTGACCTTGCCGGTTTTCGAGATCTCCAGATTTCGGAAGCCGCCAAAAGCCGCCATATACTGATCCTGTTTGCCCACCGGCTCCTTAAGGACATCCATTTCGATGTGACACGCCTCTTCCGCGATTTCGCCCGGCACCACTCGTTCCTGTTTGTAGGCGCGAATCGCGGTCAGCAAACCCACCAGGTAAGCTCCGGAGGACCCCAACCCGGTCCGCGCTGGAAAATCAGCCATGCTGGTGAGTTCCACCACATCGTTCATTTTGCGCGACTTGAACGCCTCCCGGGCCAGGGGATGCTGGATGTCCGCCAGATTCCGCACATATTCCACCTGGCTGTACCGGATGATCGATTGTCGTTCGGTGACGGGCAACTGATGCAGGATGATGTACATGTACTTGTTAATCGTCATGGCGAATACGGAACCGCCATGCTGCTCATAGAACGACGGCAGATCCGTGCCGCCACCGCCCAACGTGATGCGAAAAGGTGTGCGCGTGACAATCATAACCCCCCCTTAAATCGTATAGCCGCTTTTGGTTGCGTCCGCATAAAACATCTTCACCGTATCGAGTGAAAACTCCTCCAAATCCTTGCCCAAGCTCCGGCCCTTCGCCAGCAAGTCCGGAGTCACGGTGATGATATGGCATCCAATCCGATCGGCCTGTAAAATATTAAATACTTCGCGCGGGCTGGCCCATAAGAGTTCGGACCGGGGTTTGGGCCGGAGCAGGCGCAAGGCCTGCGTCATCATCGGCACCGGATCCCGGCCGCTGTCCGCGATGCGTCCAGCAAAAACCGAGATGAACGCCGGACTGTCCGCATGCAGGGCCGTGACAACGTCGCCGACCTGTTGCAACGTCATGATCGCCGTGATGTTCAACTTGAGCCCGCGGTGGGACAACTCGCGAATCAACGGCACTGCCGATTGACGCCGCGTGTTGGTGATGGGGATTTTAACATAGACATTCGGCGCCAGGGTATCGAGTTTCAACGCCTGCTCCCGCATGCCGTCGAAGTCATCCGAGAAAACCTCAAAGGAGACGGGCAGATCCTGCACGATCCGCAACAGCTCACGGGCAAAAGTCAGGTAGTTCGTCACCCCCGCCTTGGCCATGAGGGTCGGATTGGTGGTGAACCCCTTGACGATCCCCTCGCGATAGGCCTGGGCGATGGAATCCAAATCCGCTCCATCGGAAAAAATTTTAATCCTCAAATCCTTGACCGAATGAACCGGGACCGGTTCAACGGGTTTCACGGGTCGACGGGATGTCGCCATATCGATACCTACGCTTTCTTGTTTTCGGTTGCGACCGATTCCCACTTGGTGGCGGCCGCTTTCAGATCCGGATGCGAGACCAGCAGATGGCAGACCACCGCCTGAAATGCTTCGGTGTGCGGCGTGATGGCCTGATCGTTGACCGTTGGCACCACCACACAGGCATCCGCGACGCGCGCCGTATAGCCCCCGTCGCGTCCCACTACGCCCACCACGCCGGCCCCGATGGTTTTAGCGTATTGAATCGCTTCCACCAGGTTGGGGCTGACGTTCTTCTCCAGATTCCCTCCCCCGACCGACAGGATCAAAAGCATGTCGTGGCTCGAAAACCGGCTCCCTTTCAGCCACCCAACAAATACACTGCTCCAACCCTCGTCGTTGATCCGGGCCGTCAGTTCCGATACATTATCGGTCGGGGCATACGCCTCGATGCCGGTGATTTTACGAAAATCATTGACCGCATGCGAACAATTGGCAGCGCTCCCGCCCACGCCCAGTAAAAACAGGCGCCCGCCCCGTTGGCGGAGAGCGACCAACATCGCGACCGTTTTCTCGATCGCGTTTCGATCGAGGCGTTGTGCGATGTGAACAACCTCGTCTAGGTATTCATCTGAAAAAAGCTTCATGTCATCTCCGTTCGATGGGTATCGATACCCCGATACCCGTTTGAGCGTCATCTTGGGTAGGGCGAGATCTCCGAGCGAGCCGGAACCGATGCGTCGGCTCCCCCGGAGGTGTCGCCCTACCTTGAGTATCAAGCGAAACCCGGATTCGGATTTAAACAAGGCCTCCATTTTTGTAGATATTATCGACAATCGCAAGCGATTTATACGCATCCGTCAGATTCGCCGCCGGTTGGCGGTTCAAGCGGATGTCCTCCAAAAACTCGGCGAACTCCAGCGACCAGGAGGCGTCCGGTCCCGGATATTCCCATTGGCTGATTTCTGGCGGTCCCATTTGCGGCAACATCCGGTAGTAGGTCGTTTTTTCAACCCCGTAACTGCCCCCTAATCCGTCGATTTGAATCTTGCCGGTCCGCCCGTAGATTTCCAGGCAAAACAGATTTTTCCATTCAGAACAACTCACATGCAAAAATGCCGTCTTGCGCTCTGCTGTGTCCAAAATCATGAAAGCATTGTCATCCACCGGCATCTTCCAATAGTAGGTGCCCACCTGCGCCTGAATCTCGGTGAACTCACCCAGGAACCAACGGGATAGGTCAATCAAGTGTACCCCCTGATCGATCAGTTCGCCGCCCCCTGACAATTCCGGATCGGCCCGCCATTCCTGGTCGTATCCGATCCGGCCCCCATGCCCATACCGGCCGCGCAGGAACATCAATTCGCCGACCGCCCCTTGATCCACCAATTCCCGCGCCTTTTGCAACCCGGGATGATAGCGATGGTTAAATCCCACCCGCACCCGCCGGCCCGTCCGTTCGGCCGCCACCCGCACCCGATCAACCTCCGCGGCCGTCCGTCCGGCGGGTTTCTCCACCAGTACCGACTTGCCGGCCAACACCGCCGCCTCGGAAATCTCCGCCAATAAATTATTCGTGGTGGCTACGATCACCAAATCCACCTCGGGCCGACCCACCCCTTCGCGCCAGTCGGAAAACGCCTGGGCGCCCGGGGCGGTGGCCGCCAGGGCTTCCGCGCGCTCCCGCACCCGATCGACGCAGACTACCAGCCGCGCCGGACCCAGGGCGGCCGCCCGTTTCCGACCGATCAGCCCGCATCCGACGATCGCCACGCCCGGCGTCGCACTCATCACGCGCCTCCCTTCCACGAAAATCCCCGGTCCTCGGGCACGATCCGGCGCAAGGTATAGACATCGCTCCGGTTCAACTCGTCCCGGTGTTGCGGCAAAGTTTCCCAAGGATCCCAGATGGCGCTGATCAGCCGGCCCGTAATGCCGTCACTGGCCGACGATCCCAAAAACACCCCCAGTTCGGCACCCTTCTCCAAGGGGGCTCCGCCCTGGGCTTTCTGCTGAACCGCCTTGTCATAAAACCCTTGGCCGACCTTCGCGGGGCCCGCTCGCAAAACTTCGTCGAGCAAGCGCGTATTCAAAGCCCCGGGTGCAATCGAGTTCACATCGATCCCGAACTCGCGCACCTCTTCCGCCAGGGTTTCGGCAAACCGCACAACCGCCGCTTTGGAGGCAGCATAGGCGCTGATGAACGGCAACGGCGCCGTCGCCCCGCCGCCGGACAACTGCACGATCTTTCCGTAGCGATGGGTCTTGAAATGCGGCACCGCATGACGACATAACAGTACGGACCCCATTAGATTGATCTCAATGGTCCGGACCCATTCTGACCAATCGATTTCGTCGATGCCCCCCTTGGGTCCGTAAATGCCGGCGTTATTGACCAGAATATGAACCTGACCCAAGGCCTCGATCGCCTCCACCACCAGACACCGGACATCCGCATCCCGGCTGACATCCGCCGTCCGTCCGCACACTGTCTGTCCGTCTCCCGCCAACACTGAAAGATCCTTCACGGCGCCGTCCAATGCGGTCGCATCGCGGGCGCAGAGCATCACACTGGCGCCCGCCTGCACATAGGCGCGGGCCATCGCCAATCCCAACCCCTGGCTCGCGCCGGTAATGATGGCGTTCCGACCTTTAAGCGAAATGGAACTCATGCGTTCACCCTCCCCACACTCCAATACTCGATTCCCGCTTCCAACCCAATGGTATTTCCGAGAAAACGGGACGCATCGATCACCAGCGCCCGCCGCATACTCGCCTTTAAAATTCCCGCCGGGATTTGGCGGAACACCGGCCATTCAGTGGCCACGATCAAGGCCGACGCGCCCTCGAGCGACTCCTCGGCTGAGCGGGTTAAGGTAATCTCCCGCGCGAGGGTGGAGGGCAGGCGTTCGAGGGCGGGATCGTAGGCCCGAATCACCGCGCCGCGGGCGCGCAACTTGCGGCAGAGTTCAATCGCCAGGGAACGGCGCAAGGTGTTCGTTCCCGGTTTGTAGGTGAGCCCCCACACCGCAATGGTCAGGCCCTCGAGATTATGCAGAACGCCGACCACCCGCCGGAAACTCCAATCCTTATGCGCCCGATTGCTTTTTTGCGCCCCCGCCACCAGATACAAAGGGGTTTGATGCGTCTTCCCCAAATGGTCGAGAAATTGCAAGTCCCGCCCGAGCGTCCCACCGGCGAAGGCCGCGCCGGGACCGAGATAGGCGCGAGGCCCGATCCGCGACTCGGTTTTCAGCCCGCGCTCGACTTCCTTGGCGTCCGCCCCCACCTTCTCGCAAAGCACAGCCAATTCGTTGATGAACGTCACCGAAATCGCCAGAAAAGCGTTGATGGCGTGTTTGGTCATCTCCGCCGACTCAACGGACATCCATTCGATCCGTTCCGTGATCGGGCGAAACAATTTTTCCAAAATGGGCCGCCCCACTGCGTTCCGCGTTCCGATGACAACGCGGTCCGGATTCTGAAACACCTCCAACGCTTTACCCAGACGCAGGTTTTCGGGTGACACCGCGAAAGCGAGGTGCAGATCTGGACAGCGCCGCGCCGCTTCGGCCTCCAGGCCGGCGGTGGTCCCCACCGGCATTTGCGACGAAATCAACACCACGCACCCGGGCGGCAATCGGGGCAGCAACTTGGCCACGCGGCTCCGAACAAATTCCGTGTCGGCCCGATCGGTCCGATCGACCGGGGTATCGAAGGCGATCCAGAGCACCTCGGCGTCCCGCACGGCTTCGGCTGCTTCGATCGTAAATCCCAACCGGCCCGTGGCCAGTTCGGCTGCCACCAATGCCCCAAGACCGGGCTCCGCCACCGGTGGTTTCCCGTTGCGCAAATCGTTCACGGTGGCCTCGTTCTCGTCCAATCCGATCACGGTATGGCCGGCGGCGGCGGTACAGGCCGCCGTCACAGTCCCCAGATGCCATAACCCGTATACACACACTCTCATGCCCGGTCCTCCATCAACCACGGATTGGCCAGCAAATAGTCCACGGTTTTGATAATCCCCTGCCGGATGGTCAATTTCGGTTCCCATCCCAATCGCCGGATTTTGGCGCAGTCCAAAAAGATAAAGGGACTATCGCCCACCCAGCCGCGTTTGCCCCCGGAGTAGTTCCGCACCGGGTTAACGTTCATGCGTTCGCAAATCCAGCCGATGGAGTCGTTGACTTCGCAATACTCATCGCTTCCCAGGTTAAAAATGTTAACCGGTTCGGGGGCGGTCGCGATGGCGAGGCTCATGGCTTCGATACAATCCTGAATATAGAGATAGGATTTGCGCTGATGGCCATCGCCCAGGATTTTCAATTCCTGGGGATGGGTGAGAAGCTGGCGGCAGAAATCGAAAACATGGCCATGGGAGTAACGCTCGCCGAGGAGGGAGACAAACCGGAAAATAAATCCCTGGTAGCCGAACCCCTCGCAATAAGCCTGGATCAAGCTTTCGCCCGCCAATTTGGAGGCGCCGTACAAAGAGGTCTGAATGGGAAAGGGCGCCGCCTCGGGCGTCGGGAAGACCTCCGGTTCCCCGTAGATGGAGCCGGTTGAGGAAAAGGCGATCCGCCGGATCCCGTTTTGGCGCATGGCCTCCAACACATTAAAGGTCGCGATGGTGTTTTGCTCCAAATCCCGGCGCGGATGCTGGGTTCCGAAACGCACATCCGCATTGGCCGCGAGATGAAACACAAAATCGCATCCCGCCATGCCCTTTTCCAGCGAGGCCGTGTCGAGAACATCCCCGGTGAGGAGCGTAAAGCTTTTGTGGGGTCGGGCTTCGTTCAAAAAACGGGCCTGTCCCGTCGAAAAATTATCATAGCCCACCACGGCAATTCCCTGCGCGAGGAGGCGGTCCACCAGATTGCTGGCGACAAACCCGGCCGCACCGGTGACGAATGCTTTCTCAAAAGAAGCTTGGGGTCGTGACATGACTCTCTCCCTTATACACGCTCGCCGACGCACACACAACGAATCCCGCAGGGATAATTCCAGAATTTCCCCAGCCGCACCTCCAGCGCCATAGCCAGCCGCATCAACAGACTGGCGGAGGTGGATCGCATTTGCCCCTTCACCCATTCCCGAAGTTGGTCTTTGCTCATGGCCGGTTGTCTTTGATTACGGCGCTTGATCAGCCGAAACAGGGGGTAAGGCAGAAAGCCGAGATGCGTTAAACGAATCACACGGAACCCGGCCTCTTCCATCAACCGCGCCAGTTGCCGTCCATCATAGCGCCGATGGTGCATCAGGAACCGGTCGTACCCGTCAAACAGGTCCGGCCCGGCCGGCACCTCGAGATGGGCCCTCCCTCCCGGGCGCAGGAGCCGCGCGATTTCGCGAACCGCCCGCGCATCGTCCGGGATGTGTTCGATCACATTCAACGCCACCACCGCATCTACACAGGCATCGGGCAATGGACAGGCCGTCAGGTCGAATTGAAGACACGCCACATCGGGTCGGCGTGCGGCCAGTTGTTTCAATCCCCCATCCACGTAGTCGGCACAAATCATCCGCGCAAAGGGCAGTTTTTCGCCGACCGTATCCGCCAGATAGCCGGAGGAACACCCCACCTCCAATACCAACGGAGAATCGCCAGTCGCCGCCAATGAATCGACGGCCAGTTGACGCGAAGCGACATCGATCGGATGCCGGGACCCCGCCGCGTCTTCATGCAGACCGGTCAAATCAGCGGACCAGCCGGCCACCCCGGTCGCATAGCAAAGCACCGACTCCGACCGCCCCATCACCTCAAACCCGCCTCGGGTCCAGCGGGGTGGTGTGTCCTGCCCCGGAAGACAAGGCCAAGGAAAGGAACCCAGTCGGTCGCCGATCGACACCCCGCGGGTCCCGGCCTGGTGATGGTCCGCTCCGATGCTCAAAAGTTCACCTTGCGGTCAATGATATACATGGGGCGCCGCTTGACCTCATCATAAATGCGACCCACATATTCGCCGATTAAACCCAGACCTAACAACTGAACCCCCGCAAAAAAAGTGACCAACAACACGGTCGTCGACATACCGGGGGTCAAGTCGATCCCGGTTAGTTTCTGAAACACATACCATCCCCCCAGAAGAAAACTGAATACCGCCAGAACAAAACCGGAGATCGACATGAGTTGCAAGGGCCGACTACTAAAGCTGACCAGGCCATTCAACCCGATTTTAAAAGAACCGGTCAATCGATTGTATTTGCCGGTTCCAGCCAGCCGTTCGTCCCGGTCATATTCCACAAACGCCTGTTTGAACCCGACATAGGCCACCAAGCCACGGAGAAATCCGTGCGTTTCATTCAACCGGCGCAGTTCCTCGATGACCCGGCGCGACAGGATGCGAAAATCACCGGTGTTTCGCGGAATTTTCACATCACTCATCGAATTGATGACCCAATACCCGAAATACGATATAAGCCGTTTGACGGCCGTTTCCCCTTTGCGGGAATGGCGTTTGGCATAGACCACTTCGTAACCGTCCTTTAATTTGGCATGGAGCTCCGCGATCAATTCCGGGGGGTCTTGTAAATCCACATCGATCACGACGCAGGACGATCCCGTGCAGGTCAAGATCCCCGCCATGGTCGCCGCCGGTTGCCCGAATCGGCGGGAAAAAACCATCAGCTTGATACGTGGATTGCGGTTGATCTCCTCCTGGATCACCTCTTCCGTCCGGTCCGGCGATGGATCGAGAGCGAAAATAATTTCATAGGAAATCCCCAGGGTCTCAAAAACCTTCTCCGCCCGGATCAGAAAAGGCCGGATATTTGTCTCCTCCCGGTAGACGGGAACCACCAACGAGATATCGATATTATTTACATCGGACATGCCGTCCTCCTCCTGCAAACTTCATCAAAGCTTAGCCCCTTTTTAGATTTCGCCACACGGGTTTGCGTGTGACTATGGTAGGGCGAGATCTCCGAGCGAGCCGGGATCAGACCCGACGGCTCCCCCGGAGGTGTCGCCCTACCTTGGATTGCGGGAATCCCACTTTAAGGAGCCGGCTCAACTTTAATTTTGCTTTTCGAGCCTTGTTTCTGAGAATCCTCCACCTGTTGAAAATACCATTGAAGCATTTTCTTTTCATTGCCTTGGGCCGTCTTTTTATACCAAATCAGCAGCGGATTATCCGTTGGCAGAGGTTTCAAGGCATCGCCCGACCAGAAGCTGGGCGGAACGTCCTGCACCGGCTGGCTCTCTACTTCCTTCAGATACTGCCGCAACTGCCGGTAAATCGGACTACTACCAGGCGAGCCAAATTCCGTGTCCAACAGGATTTTGACATCGCGCCGAAGGCCCGGATAGGCCTGATTTTTATGCCGATGGGTAAACATCGTTCCCGGCGATACCAGATAGGGCACGTTCCCGGGGGCCACCTTGAGCATCGTTCGAAGCGCCGCACGCCCCTCCTCATCCCGACGGTATTCGTAACACCAGGCGGTATAGTACATCATATTCGACAGCCGGAATTGACCCCAATACGGCAGGGTGGTGTTGGCGCCGTCGCGAAAAACGCGCAATCGGGCTTCGCGGGCGTAATCGTCATAAGGATGCAACATCAATCCCAAATGCACATACGGGGACATTTGATTGTTAAAAGCGCATCGATCATGCGGATAGAGTTTTTCGTAACGCTCGATAAATCGCGGGGAGGTATACAGCGCCAGACGCGGAACCTGTAGAGCCAGCGCCAATATTCCGACGAATAGAATACCGGCCTGCGCCCGGTTGGTTCCATCGCGCAAAAACAAGAGGCCGGCTGAACCGAGGGCTATCATCCCAGCCGGAGCAAATGCCGTTTCGTCGTTGATCCCCTGCATTGTGGCCACATGAAACCACCAAGCGGCCAGAAAGCCGGCAACGGATACCGCCTGCACTTCGTCCCAGGGTTTGCATCCCTCTCCCCGGCGGCGCACCAAAGCCCAAATCCCCAGCACGGCGGACGGCAACGCGATATTCAGGAACAGCCATACGTTGCTTCGAATGAAATACCAGAGATATTCCCCCCGCATCAGAGGCATATCGACCCCGGCTCTTTTGACGGGAAAGAAAAAAATGCTGTCTTGCCCGCCGAATAAGGACAACCCGACGACCAATCCTATTCCCAGCATCGGAACCGCCAAAAAGGTCGAAAAGCGCCAAAAACGGGTCCACCCCAATAACCGAATTCCACGTAAACCGCACACCGCCACCGTCAGAATCGACAAGGCGTGATTCACGGGTGTCGAATTGGCGGCGATCACCGCTATTAACAGCAGAATCAAGCCCCAGCGAATCAGTCCCCCCCATCCCGGGGACCGGTCGAACTTCCACAGGGCCATCCACCACAGCGTCCCGGTCACCAGCACCGAGGCTAGACTGTCGAAGTGCCCCCCGGCATTCATCAAGACCGGTGTGCCAAGCATCCAGAACAATAGACCCACCGCCACCCACGGTTGGGACCGGAAATGCCAGGCGATAAGGGCCGCCAATCCAATGTAAAGGAACCCGTATCCCGTTTCCATAATCCACCAAGCGGTGACGACATCGCCTTGCAGAAAACAGGCCGCCAGTCCATGGGCGA
The DNA here is from genome assembly GCA_964497135.1 of uncultured Verrucomicrobiota bacterium. Taxonomy (GTDB): domain Bacteria; phylum Verrucomicrobiota; class Kiritimatiellia; order CAIKKV01; family CAIJXV01; genus CAIJXV01. The sequence continues at coordinate 4,671 of CAZCDO010000014.1, read as the reverse complement.
TCATGATCGGCCATCGCGGAATAACCCCCCAGTCATGATAGTACCCCCCCCCAACTCGCAGGGATTCCCCATCTCCAACCAAACCGGGATAGCGTGTCCGCCAGAAGATCAGGGCCAAACCGGCCAGCGCCACGCCGGTCACGGCGGCACTCCAGACCCATCCGGTTTTGATCCTGGGTCGATCCATCATCCAGCGGGCACCCCAGAGAACACCGACGATTCCTAAAAACCAAACGACTTGCATCCAGAGGGGATAAAAAGACAAGTAGCCCCAAGCCAGTAATTCATAGTTCTTTGGCCAGATCAAATTCGTAATAAAAACAAAAACAGCGACGAACAAGCAGGTGAAAAAAATCCCGGACTGTTCACAAGACGCTGGAGGCACATCGGTTCTCTTTGCCGAGGCCATCCCGGCGCGGCTTGCGGTTGTTTTGCCAGGGATTTGTTTCTTCATGATTTTAGGGGCGCTCGAGTTGGCGGGTGATGACGGAATGGATCGAAACTTATTTCATCTTTGAAATTTAACATCTATCCGATTATGTGCCAATAATTAATTGGGGAATCCGCCTGAAATCCATGCAACCCGCTGAAAATCATTTCGCTCCGACCGTCCCGCAGCGCGTTCCAGCCTCCTCCCGCCACCCGGGTCAGGCTGGACTTTCCGTCGCCAGAACCATCGTCCCCCCAACCGGCTTCTTCAAGTCCTTGACCGCACCCGAAAAGAAGGACTATGATGTTCCCACTTTGTCCTTAAAGAATCGGGCACTCAAAGGATACACGCCCATGAATCCGACTCCTCAGAAAATTGTGGCCGTAACCGGGGCGGCCGGAGGATTGGGCTCAGCCCTGGTCCGGGAACTCAAGGCAAAAGAGTTTAGCGTCCGGGCTCTGATCCTCCCGACGGATTCCCCCGCAAAGATTTCCGCCTACTGCGACGAAGTTAGGATGGGTTCCGTGGAAGATTTCGAAACCTGCCGAACTTTGTTAAAGGATTGTGTCGCAGTGTTCAACTGCGCCGCCCTCTTGCCAAATTCCTTGGAGACCGTTCCGGCACAAAATTTTTATTCGGTGAATGAAGAGGGTGGAAAAAATATTTTTCGCGCGGCTCGAGAGTTGCGGTTAAGTCAGGCGTTTTTTATCTCCACCATTGGAGTGGTAGACCATACGGGCCTGATCAACAAAAATCAGCTTTTCAACTTTCGTTCCACGTATTTGGATCCTTACAGTTCGTCGAAGATCAAGTTGGAACAATTTTTAAGAGCCCACCAATCCGCGAGTCCTACGAAAACGATTGTAGTTCGACCGGCTTTTATTTACGGTCCGCACTCTACGTCGATGTGGAACCTGATTATGGAACAAATTCATTCGCGATCATTTAAGATACTCGGGAATGGAAATGCTTTTTTTCCCATTGTCTTCGACGAAGATTTGGCCAAATTCCTCGTTCACCAGTTGTGTGCCCCTTGCGATGTTTCAAATCCTTTAATCGTCGCAGGCCCTCATGACATCAGCACGCGGGAACTCTTTTCCCTGCTGGCCACTGAGCTTAAGGTTAAAGCGCCGGGTACGGTCCCCATTTCTTTGGCCTTTTTTGTCGCCGGTATCGCCGATTTGCTCCCCCCTCCTTTAAAGTGGGGACCTTTAAAATTGCTCTCCAAACGCAGAGTCAAAGAGTATTCCAAAGGATACGATTTGAGTTTGGTAAATACCCCGCAGGGGAATTGGTTTACCCCTCCCCGAATCGGGATTAATCAGATGGTCAAGAGCTGGGGGATGAATCGGCGATAATTTATGGATTTATTAAAACATAAGATTCTTGTCACCGGTGCCAATGGACATCTGGGGACCAATCTCGTGCTCCTGTTATCCCGGCGAAATTGCAATGTGCGCCTCTTTCTTCGCCCCCAAGCCCGATTGCGGATTCCTCTGCCCGATCACATGGAAATTATCCATGGCGATGTTTGTAATGTCGATCAGGTTAAAGAGGCAACCCAGGGAGTCTCGTTGGTGTTTCATCTGGCCAGCCCCACGACATTAACCCCGGATCTTCCCGAAGCCATTCAAAAAAGCACCCAAAACATTCTGTCCGCTTGTGACTGTAATCATGTTCAAAGATTGGTCTACGTGAGTTCGGCCGTGGTCGGAGGTTTTTCCTCCACCCCGAACCAGATGCTACGTGAAGACGACAATCTTTTTGTCCCTGCCAGCGCGTATCATGTTTGGAAATATTGGGCGGAAAAACAAGTTCGGGCTTTTATTGGAAAAACGGATACCCAGGTCGTTATCGTACGCCCCACCACCGTTATTGGCGGGTACGATTTTAAAACTACGCCGAGTTCAATGCCCGTTTTAGTGGGCCGGAAAAGAGCCCTCCGTTTTTGGTTTGAATCCGGGATTACGGTTGCCCCGGTTGTGAAAGTCGCTCAGGGCCTGCTTCAAGCTATGGAACAGGGACAATCCGGCGCCACTTATATCTTAGGCGGGGAGTCGGTTTCCATTAAACAATATTTTTCCTTGATCAATCAATTGAACCATCGCAAAGGCCCCTATTTGAGAATTTCGAATTCTCTGATGTACCTGGCTGGTTTGGGGTTTAGTGTTTTGCAGAGTCTCGGTTTTTCCCGGGTCCCCTTTGATCTGAAGCGCGCCCAATCCTTAATCGGAAAATATGGCTATTACTCCTCTCAAAAAGCGGTTTCCGAAATTGCCTATGAAATCGGAACCGCCGCGGAAGCTATTCAGGATTATTATTTCTGGTTATCCCACAATGAACAAGGAGCGCCCCATCATGTCGACCCAGGCTGAATCGATAAAAAAGAAAAATGAAGATTTTTTTCAGACCCATTTTGACTCTTACCAATCGATGGTTGAAAGTTTGGACACTTATAAAAATATTTTTCGGGTGGTTAATAAGGAAGTCGCCGGCATCCCGTCGCTGATTGATATCGGGAATGGCGGAGTGTTTGCCTATGACCCTCAACTTGTGTCGAAAATAACCGCTGTCGATTTGTTTCTGGATAATCTCGACCCGAAAAAATATCCCAATAATGTCTCCCTGAAACAGGGAAATGCCCTGGCCCTCAATGAACCGGATAATTCGTATGACGGGACCCTCATGGTTATGTTGATCCACCATCTGGCGGGAATCGATTGCGTTAGTACCGAAAACAATCTCCCCCAATGTTTGCAAGAATGCTTTCGCATCTTAAAACCCGGCGGAAAATTGATTATTGTCGAATCTTGTGTCCCCGCCTGGCTCTACTGGATGGAAAAAATGTTATTCCCCGTTACGAACTTCTTAATTTCTAAATTTTTATCCCATCCCATGACTTATCAATATACCCGTGTTAAAATTCAAGCCGCCCTTCATTCTATTTTTGGCAATTGCACCACTGAACAAATTCCCAAGGGGAAGTACGTCATTCAATTGGGCTGGAAAGTCCCCAGTATTTTCACCCCGGTGCAACCCGTGCTTTTTGTTGCTTTCAAAAACCGGTGATGGATCTTCCGGATAGCAGGGATTATACCAACTCCGTTGTAGCTCGTATTTTTCCCGTGGCTCTTGTTCGAAAATCGTTTATGATTCAATTTACTTATCGGGAGAACCACCATGTCATTTTGGACCGAGAAAAAAGTCGTTGTTACGGGCGGATCGGGTTTTTTGGGCAGTCATATCGTCGAAACCCTCCGCAACCTCGGGGCTGCGGTTTTTGTGCCACGCAAGAAAGACTACGATTTGACCCTCCTGGCGTCCTGCCGAAAATGCCTGGACGATGCCGGGGCTCAAATCGTCATTCATAGCGCCGCGTATTATGGCGGAATCTGGATCAATCAACTTTATCCCGGTCGAATTTATTACGAAAATTTGGTCATGGGCGCGAATATGATGGAGGCCGCGCGCCTGGCAAAAGTCGACAAATTCGTCGGAATCGGCACCGCCTGCTCTTATCCCGGTTACCTGCAGGGCGAACTCGGTGAAAGTCAGCTCTGGGATGGGATTCCCCACGAATCGGTGGTGAACTACGGGTTGACCAAGAAAATGATGGCCATCCAGGGTTGGGCCTACAAAAAGCAATATAATTTCACCGCCATTCATCTCATTTTAACCAACCTCTATGGCCCGCGGGATTCCTATAATCCGGATCGCTCCCATGTGGTCGCGGCCCTGATCCGAAAATTCGTCGAAGCCACGCTCGCCAAATCGCCTTCCGTCGAAATTTGGGGGACCGGCAAGCCCATTCGGGAATTTCTTTATGTCCAGGATTGCGTTGAGGCCATTATCCGCGCAGCCGAGGTCTATGAGGATGTGCTCCCGCTTAATATCGGGACCGGCATAGGCACCTCGATCCGTGAACTAGCCGAGGCTATTCATCAAATTTCAGGGTTTAAGGGTCATCTGACCTGGAACAGCTCCAAACCCGACGGCCAGTTGAAAAAGATTTTGGACATCCGTCGCATGCGGGATGCGTTGGGGTGGTCCGCACCCACCTCACTCCAGCAAGGTTTGACCCAAACCATCCGCTGGTACGAACAAAACAAGACCGAAGCCGACGCCCGGGAATAGGCTTTGCTGTTGTACTTCTGTCCGTAAGGTTCGCCCTCCAATTCGATTTTTTTGATCCCCTGGAGGGCGAGACTCCGGCGAGCCGTCTCCCTGATGGGGTTCTCTTG
>CAZCDO010000013.1:1679-36800 GCA_964497135.1 uncultured Verrucomicrobiota bacterium | reverse complement strand
CCAGGTCAGATCGATATTGGGCATCCAGGTGATCATCTGGGCCTGGCGGGTATAGGGTTCCTTGACGAGCTTGGAGATGACGGCCTGGATTTGATCCACCTGAAAGGGACCGGCGGTGATCGAACGGCCATCGCGGGATTCGCGCCAGCTTCCGTAGGCGGCAAGGCGACCATGATAGGTATATTCCCAGCGGGTATCGGCCGGCTCGTTCATGTTTTTGACCCAATGATCCTTGATGCCCTGGACCTCGAGCACATATTCTCGCAGATCCTCAATGCCGCCGGGAAACGCCTTGTGAATCATGGGGTCGGCCAGGGGATCGAGCACGGTGATATTCATGGTCGAATCGAGGCTCGGGGGATCGCCCGGCTTGTCGTATTGGGTCCGGAACGGGATTCCGTCGCGATAGAGGGCGAGGAGCGCGCGTTCATAGGCCTGGGCCAGGCTGGTGCCTTCGACGTGGAGGACGGGGATATTGCGCATGGAATTTCCTTTCGCGGTTAATCGAGATAGATCATTTTTCGGGTCATGCCGCCGTCGACTACGAAATTCTGGCCAGTGATGAAGCCGGCTCGGGAATCGGCCAGGAAAAGAACGAGTTCAGCAATGTCCGCCGGTTTTCCGACCCGGCCGACGGGCTGCTGGAGGTGATCGGCGGATCGCAATTTCGTCCGTTGGACCGGGGGGCGGACATCGATCCAGCCGGGACTGATCGCATGGACCCGGATGGCCGGTCCCAGGCTGATGGCCAGGGCGTGGGTCAGGGCGACCAGCCCGCCCTTGGAGGCCGCATAGGCTTCGGAATTCGGTTCGGATTGAAGGGCGCGGGTGGAGGCGATATTGACGATCACCCCGCGGGTTTTACGCAACAGGGGAACGGCCCTCCGGGTGCAAAGAAATGCGCCCGTGAGATTGACCCCCAAGGTCCGATTCCATTCTGCGGGCGAAAGTTTTTCGACTGGTTTTCCGAAACCGCCGATCCCGGCGTTATTGACCAGTAAATCCAAACGTTGGTACCTGCGGATCCAGCCGTCGAACAGCCGGTCGACCGCTGTTTCATCCGCGACATCGGTGGGATGAAAGGTGACGACGCCTTTTGTGCGAAGCCGGCGGACAGCGGCCATTCCCGCGGGGACTGCGCAATCGGCCAAGATAACCCGATAACCGGTCTGAAGCAGATGGAGGGCGATCGAATAGCCGATTCCCCTGGCCCCCCCGGTGACCAGGGCGGTTTTTTGATTTGAAGCGGGGACGGATCGGCTCATGACCAAAACTCTACCGGAAGGGCGGAGGACGTCAAGTGTTGAAAAGGGCGAGCGATTCAGCGGGCCCGTTTCAAAAGATTGGGGCCCACTGTGGAGTGCGGCATTTCACTGCCGCCTTTCGCCGGAAGCAGTGAACTGCGTCCGATAGCGATAGGGCGGAACAATCAGTTCCGCAGTCCAAAGAGAATGGGGACTGGGACATTTGTGCGTGCCTCCCCACCTTCGAGGACGGTTCAGATCGATGTCGGCCCGCCCTCCGTGGCGGGCTTTTTAAGTAGCGCAAGCTTCCAGCTTGCTCCCCGCCAGGAAAAACAGGCTGGAAGCCTGTTCCACTTCCTTAAATCTCCAGCGATGTCGGCCCGCCCTCCGTGGCGGGCGTCCGGGGAGAGGGAGATGGAGCGGCCGGCACGCCGGGCGCGGAGGCCCGGCCTACAACACCCCATTCTTTAGCGGCGGGAAACTTCTTGTTGTCATTGACCCTCGGTCAGCTTGATCAGCGCCTTGACTGTTTTGCGTGCCCAGACATCTTCGAAGGCCGTCATGATCTGGGTCAACGGATAGGCTTGAGTGGTGTCGTACCAGATCGAGACATCCAGTTTTCCCTGCCGGACCATGTCGGTCACTACCTGGTGGGTTTCCGTCTCATCGTAACCGCCGGACCAGTACATGAAGGGGCCGGGGCCTTTGGAGGGGTCCAAGGTGACCTTGCCGAAATCATCGATGCCGTAAATCGCGACCTTGCCGCCGGGTTTGAGGCATTTGAAGACGCGGTCGATCTGGCCCTTCTGTCCGACGGAATCCAGGATGATATCGAACTTTTCGGGGTTGGCTTCGAGGAGGGGGGCGATTGGATCGGCGGTATGATAGTCGATGAAATGATGCACGCCCAGTTTTTTGGCTTTGGCGGCCATATACGGGGCGCCGAGCAGAGCGACCTGGGCCACGCCGAGGTTAACCGCATGCGCGGCAAACGAGAGCCCGTTCCCGCCCGATCCCAAAATCAGGATGCGGGTGGAGGGCGAGATGCCCATCCGGAAAAGGTAGGAATAGGTTTCCCGCCAGGTGGTCAACATCGGGGCGACTTCCGGGGAGATGGACGGCGGCACAATCTGGTTCCAGCGGCTTCCCTGCCACTCTCCAGCCGGACGGCCATCGGCGCACATGGCCCAGTGATCGCGGGCGACGCCGAATTGGGCGAATCCGCCCCAGGTGATCGAGATGTTTTTTTCGGGAATCGGGGTTGCGCCCACACGGGTGACGAGGTCGCCGATCTGATAGTTGCGGACCTTCGGTCCGATTTTGATCACCCGTCCGACACTTTCATGGCCCAGGATGGTGGGCAGGGGGGAGATCCAAGGGAAGACCCCGCGGATGATATGGCTGTCAGTGCCGGAACAGGTGGCGCCGAAGAGCAATTCGCAGAGCGCTTCGTAGTCTCCAATTTGGGGTTGGGGCAGATGGTCCCAGACTTTCAGGACATTCGTTTTTTCGAGGACTGCGGCTTTCATGGGTGGGGGTCTCCGGGTTGGGTGTTATTGAACAGCATAAAGGGTCAGGGCTTCATGATTTTACCGGCCGGTGCGGCGGGATATTGATCCCAATCGGGCAGGGGTTTGATGTCGATGGCCTCGATGGCTTTGACGGTCATCTGGGCTCCCGCATTTTTGGGGGTTTGCACCGGCGCTTGGGTTGCCAGAAAAATCTGCTGGCGGATTTTTAATTTTTCGGACGGTTGATAGCGCACATAAATCTTGTCGGCTCCGGTCTCGTCCAATAAGACGACTTGAGCGCCGTCGGGACCACAGCGATAATCGCGCTGGGTGATGACGCCGCCGGGGGTGAAGCGCTTGAGATAGGTGATCCCGCTGTCGGTATAGGCCAGGGTGAAAACCTGGTCCCGGTCATAGGGACGGCAATAGAGCAGGTTTTTATCCACGAACAGTTTTTCGGGTGGCGAAATGACCCGGTAGCGTCCATCCGCCCAAACGAGGAGCAGTTTGTCGTAGGAGGAACAGGAGAGGAGGGGGGCGCCTTTAAGGTCGCTTCCGAGGTACCCGGAGGTGCGGTCGTAAACGAGGTTCAGTTCCCGGGCGGTGATGGCCTTCAGGTCGAGTCCGGCGAAGGTGGTGATTTCGGTGCGGCGGGGGAATTCGGCGGCGAATTTGCGGTGGAGTCTCCGGAGGGTGGCCAGGGCGTAGGAGGTCAGATCGTCGAGATTCCGCCGGGTCTCACCGATATCCGTGCGGATTTTGGCGAGTTCCTCCCGGTTTTTATCCAGGTCGAACCGGGCGATGCGGCGGATTTTCAGTTCCAGAAGTTGTTCGATGTCTTTCTGCGTCAGGTCGCGTTGGAGCCGGTCGCGAAAGGGGATCAGCCCCTCGCGGATGGTTTGCTCCATGGCTTCGAGCGTTTCGCATTGTTCGAGGTTGCGATAGAGGCCCTCGCCGATAAAAATTTCAATCAGGGTTTTGAAATGGAGGGCTTCGGTCAACTGGGTCAACGCGTGCCGGAGTTCACGCCGGAGCAAAACGACCAGCGCCTCGGTTCCCGCCTGAAGGATCGAGGAGACGGACATTTCGACCGGGCGCCGGTCCTGGATGACGATGGCGCGGACGCTGAGAGTGATTTCGCATTCGGTAAAGGCGAAGAGCGCCTGGATGGCCTTCTGGGCATCGGCCTCCGGGGTGAGGGCCAGTTCGATCTCGACCTGGTCGGCGGTGAAATCGGTGAGGGTTTTGACCGGGATTTTTTTCAGGAAGGCGGCGGCCTCGATCGAGGCGATGAGTTGGTCGGTGGTGGTGCCGCAGGGGATTTCGCGGATGACGAGGGTGGTGGGGGATCGGATTTCGATCCGGGCGCGCAGGCGGACCCGTCCGTTGCCATCGGCGTATTCCGAGGCGTCCATCAGGCCGCCTTGCTGAAAATCGGGAAGGACCGCGAACGGTTTGTTGCGGAGAATGGCCATCTGGGCTTCGAGCAGTTCACCGAAATTATGGGGCAACAGGCGGGTGGAGAGGCCGACGGCAATGCCTTCCGCGCCCGTCATGGGCTGGGGGGGCAGCCGTGGGGGGAGGGTGACGGGTTCCCGGTTGCGCCCGTCATAGGAGGGGATGAAATCGGTCAGGGCCGGATTGTAGATTTCCTCGCGGGCTAATTCGGTGAGGCGGCATTCGATATAGAGCGAGGCGGCGGCCGGGTCGCCAGTGAGGAGGTTGCCGAAATTCCCCTGCCCCTCGATCAGGAAGCGGCGGTTGACGAGGCCGACGAGGGCGTCGGTGATGGAGGCGTCGCCATGGGGGTGATATTGCATGGCATGGCCGACGATATTGGCGACCTTGACGAAGCGGCCGTCGTCTTTTTCGAAGAGGGCATGGAGGATTCGACGCTGAACGGGTTTCAGACCGTCGGCGAGATGGGGAATGGCCCGGTCACGGATGACATAGGAGGCATATTGCAGAAAATGGCTGTCGAACATCGTCCGCAAGGGTGAATCGACGGGCTCTTCGGAGGCGCCGGTATCCACCGGCGCCAAACCGAGTTCAGTGGCGGCGAAAAGTTCGGGTTGTTCGGGGGGTTGATCGTCGGCCATGGTTTAATCCTCCGGGGAGACGACCAGATGGTTCATGATATAGGCCCGCCGGTCGGGGGTATTGCGGCCCATATAGAAACGGAGAATAGGCGCCACCTGCTGGGGGCCGGGAGAAGAGACGGCGCTGAGTTTTATGTCCGGACCGATAAAGGGCGCGAATTCGGCCGGTGAAATTTCGCCCAGTCCCTTGAAGCGGGTGATTTCGGCGCGGTTTCCGAGCGTTTTAAGCGCCGCATCGCGTTCTTCCTCGGCATGGCAATAGATCGTCCGGGCCTTGGTCCGAACGCGGAAGAGCGGGGTTTCCAGTATGAAGAGATGTCCCTGGGCCACGAGTCGCTCGAAAAACCGGAGGAAATAGGTGATCAACAGGTTGCGGATATGCAAGCCATCCACATCGGCGTCGGTGGCCAGGATGATTTTCTGATACCGGAGCCCCTCGGTGGACTCCTCGATATTCAAGCTTTTCATCAGGTTGTAAATCTCATCGTTTTTGTAGATGGCGTCGCGGGGCAATTCGGCCACATTCAGGGGTTTGCCCTTAAGCGCAAAAATGGCCTGGGTGTTGACATCCCGGCATTGGATGATCGAACCGGCGGCCGACTGACCTTCGGTGATGAAGATCATTGAGTCGAGCCCGGCGCCCGTGCGACGGTTGAGATGGTGGCGGCAGTCCTTCAGTTGGGGAACCCGAAGGGTGACCGCGCGGGCCCGTTCGCGGGCCAGTTTGCGAACCGAGAGCAATTCGCGGCGCAGGCGCTGGATTTCGTCGATCCGCTCGATCAGGGTCTGTGCCCCCGCGGGATTGCGGTGGAGCAAATCCAGAATTCCGTCGCGAATCCGGGGGGTCAGGTCCGCGCGGAGTTCGGTATTGCCGAGTCGATTTTTGGTTTGCGATTCGAAAACGGGATTTTTGAGGCGGATGGCGACGGCCCCGACCATCCCCTCGCGGACGTCATCGCCCTCGAATTTCTTTTTGGAAAACTCGTTGACGGCGCGGAGCAAGCCCTCCCGGAAGGCGGTCAGATGGGTGCCGCCGTCGGAGGTGAATTGGCCGTTGACGAAGGAATACCAGTCCTCGTGGGTGCGGGGGCAATGGGTGAAAGAGAGTTCCAAGTCACGATCGCGCAGGTGGAGCGGCGGATAGAGGGCTTCGTCCCCGGCTTCGGCCTTGACGAGATCGCAGAGCCCGTTGCGGGAGGCTTGGGCGACGCCGTTCAAAATGAGTTTCAATCCGATATTGAGGTAGGCGTAGAACCGGAGTCGACGTTCGAGATGATCGGGCCGGAAGGCGCCGGGCCCGAAAATTCCGGTATCCGGCTCGAATTCCACCATCGTTCCGTTGGGTTCGTCGGGGCAATCTCCGCGGCTTTCGCGGACGGGTCGGCCTTGGGCGAAAACCGCTTCGGCGAAATGGCCGTCGCGGTGGGACCGGACCCGAAAGGTTGCCGACAGGGCGTTGACCGCCTTGAGCCCGACGCCGTTGAGCCCGACGCTGAACTGGAAGACGTCATCGTTGTACTTGGCGCCCGTATTGATTTGAGAGACGCATTCCACGACTTTGCCGAGGGGAATGCCGCGGCCGAAATCGCGGATGACGACCTGGCGGTCGGCAATATCGATGTGGATTTCATCGCCGTGCCCCATGATATGCTCGTCGACAGCGTTATCGATGACTTCCTTGAGGAGGACATAGATGCCGTCGTCGTAATCGGATCCATCGCCGAGGCGGCCGATATACATACCGGTTCGCAGACGGATATGGTCGACCGACGAGAGCGTCTTGATTTTGCTGTCGTCGTAGGAATGCGGCGTTTTAGGCATGGTTCCGGTTTTTGTTTAGGTCGCACAAACGGTCAGGGAGAATAGCGGGGAGACCGACGAATTGCAAGGCGGATCCCGGGAGAGGCGTCCCCCGGGGGCGCATCTGCGATTAGGGGCAGTGACCGCGTGAATTCAAGTAAGTCGGGCATTCCTGCCCGACTCCGGGGGGCGGGGACGTGTCAGGCAAGAATGACCTGCTTGGGAGCCGGTTGCGAAGTGCACCGAATCGCAGATGCACCCCGTCCCCCGGGGGCTTGCGAAATTGGATTGACCCCAAGCTTTTTACCTTTCACACTGACCGGGATTCGATAACATTTGAGCGCAGGCGGTAGAGAACTGCCGCAGGCCGAAAAGGGGAGGGTGTATGACTGGACGTGAACGGATCCTGGCCGTCTTAAACCGAAAAACACCGGATCGGATTCCGTATGATCTCGGCGGGACCGATTGTTCGGCGGTGCATGTCATTCCTTATAAAAAACTCCGGCAGGCGCTCGGTCTGCCGGTGACCGAGCCGGTGGTGTGCGGATGTCTGGCGCAGTTGATCGCGGCCAACGATGCCGATTTGATGGGTACGCTGGGATGCGATGCGGAAGGCTTGTTCTTTGGTTCGCGTCGGACCAAGGTGTGGAAAACGCCGTTTGGGGTGGATCTGCGGGTGCCCGAACTCTTCCGCGTTGAGGATCGCCCGGATGGCTCGTCGTTCGTGCGCAATGCCGCCGGCACCGTGACCGCCGAACGCGCCGCGACCTCCTATTATTTCGACCCCGTGGGTACCCCCCTGGCCGGGGTCTCGGGCGTCCGGGAATTGGAGGCGTTTGAATCCCTGTTTGAACGGTGGGATTACCCGGCGGTTTACGACGAGTCATTGGATGAATTGGCGGCGCGGGCGCGGCGTCAATATCGCGCGACCTCGCGGGCCGTGGTGGCTTTGTGGCGCATGCACTATTTGCAGGCCGGCCAGATATTGCGGGGCTATGAGCAATTTTTTGTGGATCTCATGACGGATGAGCCGCTGGCGACCGCCCTGCTGGAAAAACTGCATATCGCCTATCTGCGCCGGTTGGACCAATTCCTGGGCGCGTTTGGCGATGCGCTGGATGTCGTCTTTTTGACCGACGATCTGGGGACGCAACAGGCGGGATTGATTTCGCCGGACCTTTATCGCCGGATGATTTATCCCTGGATGGCGGAGGTCGTGGGGCGGATCAAAAAGGCCGGCAAAAAAGTGGTCATGCACTCCTGTGGCGCCGTGGCGGAATTCATTCCGTTCCTGATCGAGATGGGCGTGGATGCGGTGAATCCGGTCCAAGTGGCGGCGGCGGGAATGAATCCCCGCGAGTTAGTGCGCCGGTTTGGTACCGATATCGCCTTTTGGGGGGGCGGGTGCGACACTCAACATGCCTTGAATGCCGCCGATCCGGAGACGGTTCGACGGGATGTCCGTCGCCGCATCGAGGAATTCGGGCCGCGGGCGCACCTGGTGTTTACGCAGGTGCACAACATTCAATGGGATGTCTCGCCGGCCAATATTCTGGCCATGCGCGACGAGTTCAGGCGGATCACCGGCGGGTGATCCTCCTCATGCGTCTTGGAGAACCTTCAGCGATACGCCCTCCACCATGTCCTTTGTTTTTTCCTTGTAGGCCTTCATGTGGGGCGCCACCAGGTGGTTTTTCAAGGCTTCGAGGCTGGCCCATTTTTCAACGATTACGACCGTGTTCGGTTCGAGGATCTGGGGCGGAAGACCGGATTCGAGATCGATGGTCGGCTGATAGTCGAGGCAACCGACTTCGGCTTTGACGGCGGGCACATTGGCTTTAAAAATAGCGAGAAACGCCTCCCGATAAACCGGCTTGACGCGGATCGAAGCGAGAACATGGACCATGATGGGACTCCTGAGTGATGATAATCGGGCGGCCGTTCCGTCCGGACGGATAAAACGCTAATTCAATTTCCACGTAGTTTCAATAGAAAACAAGAGTCGCGCTTGGCTCTTTCTGCATTACTGTGGGTTATTGGAGGTCGAGCCCTTTCAAAGCCGTCGGGAATCCGAGAATGGAGAGTCTCTCGCAGAGTTTCACAGGGTTCAGATAGAGTTAAGACAAGAGTGAAGCCAGGGCCGTGCGATTCCGCCGCGGCGGCGGAATCACCCGTCCCGCTCTCTATGAAGCCAAGTGAACGAGCGGTGGTTTAACTCTCGAACCAGCGGCGGACGGTTCATTCCGCTGGCTTCAGCGGAATGAGACGGCCCTTCTTCGCCCGAATTGCTACGCAGGGCATGCCGATCCCCACTCTGCGAACAGGATTCTAAACTTGGTGCGACTCTGCGAGAAACTCCCCGCCTGTCCCCCGAAACACCAATCACCCACACTTATTCAGAATGAACCTTGCGCTTTATCGTTTGTGCAGACCCCCTTGTGCCTCAAATGTCCAATGGGGGTTTCGGCCACAACTCGTTTTTATTCGTTGGAGCCGGGGTACCCTCATAGCTGTTAAGCTTAAGACTATGAAAACGCTCCCGTTGGTCACGATTTCCGTGGCGGTGTCATTGGGTTCCTCCCTCCCCCCGGCGCGGGGGAGGGAAAAAACAGAATCACTTAATAACCGATGCTCTCTCGGCTATACGACCCCCTGAAAAAGGACGACGGCACGCCTTTTTGAGTTATTTTTTTGATCTTAGCTTAACAGATATGAGGGCACCCCGGCACCAACTGCGGACGACGGTCGGGGCCAACCTTCCCCCCCACTGCGGGGAGGTTGTGGGAAAACAATCATCCCGTTTGCATCCGGCCATTTCATGCTTGAATGGGGTGGGGGGAGCTGGTACGTTTATTGGCCATTTCATTGACCCGATAACCGAGGAATGTATCATGCTCAAATTCAGTCGCAAAGGCGGAGAGTTCGTGGTTGAAACCGTAGCCGGCCGGATTACCTTTGACGCCCAATGTGGGGGACAGATCACGGGTTTTGCCGCCAAAAATGAATTGTTTGCCCATGAATTGGTCAAGGCCGGCGGGTGCTGGCCGAACCTTGAGTTTCTGGCTGACGGACGAAAAGTTTCATTGTCGTCCGTTCCGGCGGAGATGACCCTGGTCAACAAAACCGCGGATTATGTGAAATTCAATGCCACGGCGGTTTTGCTGGGGGGCGCCCTGCAGGTGACCCAGGAATATGAAATTCATGAGGAAGGCGCGTTGTTCTGCAACCTGGCGATCGAGACGCCCAGCGGGAAGAGTGTGGAACTGGCCGGCAGCGCATTGAATCTGGCGGTTGAAACCGGGGACTGCAACAAGGCCCGGTGGGGCTGTTACACCCGGACGCCGAAATATAAACGGGATTATTCCACCGTGCATGCGTTCACGGGGTACCAGATGTACAAGGGCGTCGAGGAAAGTTTGGATGCGCGTGAGCTCTATCCTTTCCTGTCGCTGTCGCTGGGTTGGAATGAAACCCGCTTTTTCTCCAATCACCTGGAGTTCTTTTTGGAAGATTGGACGGCCTATAACGATGGGGATTTGGACCAGACCTGTACGCGGGTCGGAGGTCAGGCCGGGCGGTGGCAGGCGCAGTGGCATTTCCATGAAGGGCGCACGGTGAAGATCCAGGGCCCTTGGCGCTATCGCAACCGCTGGGGCTTCATGTTCGGCCGTGCGCGCAACAAGAGCGGCGCCGAAGCCGATCCCGCCGTTCGCAACAACATGCTCGGAAGCCGCATCTGTCACTGCATGTATCCCTATGCCCGCTCCAGCGATAAGTGGCCCTGGGTCTCGATGCCGATCAAGCAGGTGGCCGCCCAGCCGCCCCAGTTGTTCAAGGGCAATCCCGATCTCAGCCGGGTGGATGAGGCTTGGAAGCAGGGCGCCAACACGATGATCATCCACCAGTTCTGGATGACCAATCCCGGGTCGAACAATGAACCCATCGCCGATTATGTCGCCTCCGATCCCAAGTGGTTGAAGGCCTTCGTGGCGAAATCCCATAAACGGGGCATGCGCGTGGCGTTTTACGTGCGGGGCACGGAGATGTATCAGCAGTTTTCCGATTTCTTCGAACGGTTCCTGGAGAAGGATCGGGATGGCTTGTATGCCGACTGGAATACTTCGTTCTGCATGGGCTACACCAAGTGTTCGCCCCTGCACGTGTCGGTCCACAACTATTTCCATTTCACCAAGGCCCTGCGTCGGCGGGTGGGGGATGGGGGAATCCTGTCGGGGCACACCGGCAATACGAACCTGATTGCCTCGGCCTGTTTTGACGTGGCCGTGGGCGGCGAGTTTTCGGTCCAGCACGACCAATTGTTGTCCTTCCCCGAGTCGGCGGCCTATTACATGCATTTGGCGGGAGTGGGCGGCCACCTGATCAGCGGTAACTTGCCGGATCGGATTTTGTTTTCCAGTCCCAAGGCGGCGGCGATGGATTCGGCGTTGGGGATGACCAGCCATCCGTTTATGGAGCCCGGGGTGACCTTTCAGGAACGCGTGGCGTTTCTGCAACCGTTGTGGGATGCGCTGAACAGTCTGCCTGGCAATGTCACGCAACTGCACAATCCGGCTTACATCCCGACGAAAGCCGTGGCGACGGAATCGGCTGATTTGTACCCGAGCCTCTGGCAATCAGACCGAAAACAGTCGCTCTTGCTGGTGACGAATATGGGCGAACAAGCCTCAACCGGGGCGGTCACCGTGAACCTGAAAGAGCTGAAGCTGGGCAAAAATGCGCCCGTGCGCGTTTTGCCGGTGGCGGGCAGTCATGTCGAGGCGCGATTCGACGGCGGCGCCGTGCGGGTCGAAGGGCTTCCCCCGTTGAAATTTACGGCGTTGTTGTTGGGATAAGGGTATTAACGCGAAGAACGGCGCTCATTCGCGCCTACTACCAACGCTTTTGCACGTGTTTGTAGTAGCGCCGCGTGAGGCGCGTTCTTTGGCGATCTAATGAGTTGTGAAAGGGTGTGTTCGATGAGTCATAAGATACCGGTTTGTATTGTGGGTGGCGGGATGATCACGCAGGTCCAGATCCTGCCGTCGCTCTATCAACTCCAGCGGTTGGGGCGGGTGGGGGAGATCCATATTTGCGCGTTAAATAGCGCGCCCCTGCGGGATTTGGCGAACGATCCGATGTTGAAAAAGGCATTTCCCAGCCAATCCTTTATCGCCCATCCTGCGTTGGAGACCGACCCCAAGGTAGGTGCGCCGGATCTTTTTAAGGAAGTGATTGCCGGCCTCCCCAAACACAGTATCGTGGTGGTGGCCGTGCCGGATCAGCTTCACCACGGAGTGATCGAGGTGGCCCTGAAACACGAGCATCATATCTGCTGTGTGAAACCGCTGGTTTTGAAGCATGCCCAAGCCGAAGCCATTGGGGAGGAGGCTTGCGCCAAGGGGTTGATCGTCGGAGTGGAATACCACAAGCGATTCGACGACCGGAGTCTGATCGCGCGCCGGCAATATCGCGCCGGACGGTTCGGGGAGTTCATGCTGGGCCAGGCCAACCTGCATGAATGCTGGTATTACCGGCATTCGAATTTCCAGAACTGGTGTACCTGCGAAAACTCGGATGTGTTTACCTACATCGCCTGCCATTACATTGATCTGGTTCAGTTT
Organism: uncultured Verrucomicrobiota bacterium; assembly: GCA_964497135.1. Classification (GTDB taxonomy): domain Bacteria; phylum Verrucomicrobiota; class Kiritimatiellia; order CAIKKV01; family CAIJXV01; genus CAIJXV01. Next base: position 24,525 of record CAZCDO010000013.1, on the reverse strand, counting down.
ATCACCGGGCTCAAGCCGACGGCCGTCTCCGTATACGGGATTGCCGATCAATATCCCAACGGAAAAAAAGGCTACCTGTGGACCGATGGGCGGGTGATTTGGGAAAACGGCGCCGTGATGAATGTTCAGAATTCGTTGAGCTATCCGGATGAAGGGCCGGGTGGTAATTTTCAGGGTATGCGCATGTACTGCCGGGGAACAGACCAGGGCACGATGATTGTGCACAACGATCAGAATCGCGGGGTCGAGCACGTCTATCTCGAAAAGGGCGATTCGCCGGGGGACACCACCTATGCCCAGCCCAACCCCGACTATTTCCAGTTCCTGGATATCGGCGGCGAAGGGTTGACGCCGGTCGGGTACGGATATCGCTCCATCGAATACATCATCCGGAACATCGTTGAATGCGCCGAACAGACGGCGGGTCTGGGGGCTGCGGAAGCGCTGGCGTTGCGGCAAAAGACGATTCGGCGCCTGGACGAAGAAGGCATCATGGCCACGCCCCGGAACAGCGCCTACAATGAACTGGTGATGGAAGCCGGGCGGTTATCGATTCTCAACGGTGGCCGCAACGTGGAGATCCAGTACGGGACGAATGCCGGAGTGCAGTTGAAGTAACCGATCACCCATAAACCTCATCTATGATCTGGCGGGTGAGGGCGACCCATTGGCGAACACGATCCGGATCGCCTTGGACGGTTTCGACATCCTTGAGCGTGATATCGACGATCCCGTTTTTACAGAAGGTGAGATCCCGTTTCAGGATGGAACGGATCCGGGCGGGCTCGAATCCATAGCTGACCATATCGGCCGGACTGGGTCGGTAGCTGATCACATAATCGCGCCCGATTTGTTCGGCGCACCGGGCAACATCGGCAAAGGGCGAAACCCCGATTCGGCGCAAATTGGGGATCTGGCGGAGCATGTCGATTTTGTGGGTCAGGTCCTCGCAACAACCATAGGCGACCAGGCCGAAGGGTTTGAGCAGAGGCAACTGATATCGGAGGATGAACTCCTCATGCATCGCCGGCGAAATGGCGGTGCACTCCTGGGCGGCGGCATACGCCCAGAGCGACCGACGCGGGACGCCATTGACGTTGGGGGCGGGATCGGGGAGTTCCTGGGCATAGGGCATGGCCTGGTTCTGATGGGCACAAAGGCCCCAGTCGCCAGCCGCTTCGGCTTCTTCATGCGTTTTTAAGATGCCGTCAGACATAAACTTGACCAGGCGATGCAGCCCTTCCGGGTTGTCGAGCATGTCCAGCATGAAGTGTTCGATGCCGCGCAAATATCCGAGATCGGTGGAAATATCGGCGGACCACATGCGATAGGCGGGACCGCGATCGACATTAATCGTTATCAGGTCGCCCAGGACCTCAGTCAAGCGATTGACCTTTGCCGCAGTTTGCTCCTCATCGATGGCGTGGCGGGGGATCTGGAGCTGCGAGAGATCGTCCAGGGATTTGAGGGGGTAATCGATTTTAAAGGAGCCCCTGCGTTCTTCAGAATAGGAGCGCTGGCCGGATAGGCCCCAGCCGGAACAGGCGTGGACGGCCGAAACGGTGATCCACGGCTCGAAAATGGAATCGTCATCGAAGGTGTGCCAGAAGAGATGGGACCGGAAAAAGTTTTCATATTGCCGAAATACGGGGTCCACACACCGGCATTGAGCTTGGGGCATTTCATCCCAGGCCCAGGCGCGGATATAAATGGGAGGTCGGGTGGGCTGGAGGCTGTTATGCCGACGCCAGAGCGCGCGACGTTCCGTTTGAACCGGCTGGGCGCAGATTTCCAGATAGTGTCGGGCGAGATCCCGGAGGAGAATCCGGTCAGCTGAACTCATGGGCACTCCGTTTGGTTTAACGTCGGGAAATAACCGCGGTAAGCATGGAACGGGCGGGACTTTGCTGACGCACTCCGCCTGCCGGCGTTTTCAGGATAAAGTCGATGGCCTTGTCGGACCGATTGAGGATCACCACGGCGCGGGTGCCATCCGGGTTGAGAAAGGCGGTGGATTCGAGGTCATCGTGGGTGGCGGCGCAAAGAATGCGCTGGGCTCCGGGCCGGATAAAGCGGGTGAAATGGCCGATATAGAAATAGGACCCTTGGAAGAGGAGCGTGCCGGTGGAGGTGTCGGCGAGGATGGGTGCACTACAGAAATTGCCGACATGATTGGGGCCGCCTTTTTCATCCAGCAATAGATTCCAATCGATCCACCCGACGGTCCAGCGGTTGAGGTCCTGGATCATCGAGCGGGCATAGCGCTCGGCCGGTATCCAGGATCCGAGATGGGGGCCGCCTTCCTGGCAGCCCTCGGTAAAGAGAAGTTTTTTATCGGGATAGGCGTCATGGGTGGTCTGGAGGTTGTCGAAGTGGTCGCCGCAATACCAATGGAACCCGGCGCCCCAGATATAGCGGGCCGCACGGCGGTCTTCATAGGCAACCCGGACGCGTTCCAACAGCCGGTCGCGATTGTGGTCCCAGATGACGATTTTCAATCGCGCCATTTTTTGGCGTTTGAGCGTGGGACCGAGATGATCGCGGACAAAATCGCGTTCTTCCTCGGCGGTCCAGATGCAGGAATCCCAGGTTTGAGCGGCTTCCGGTTCGTTTTGGACGGAGAGCCCCCAGACAGGGATGCCTTCGCGTTCGAGCGCCTGAATGAAGCGGCAATAATAGAGAGCCCAGGTGGCTCGGAATTCGGGCTTCAGTTTCCCGCCGTGATTCATTTCTCCGTTGGTTTTCATCCAGGCGGGAGGGCTCCAGGGGGAGATGAGCAACTGGAAAGGTTTGCCGGCGACGCGTTGCGCAGCGCGCATCATGGGGATCAATGTCTGCTGTTCGCGGGCAATGGAAAAATGGCGGAGGTCGAGGTCCCCGGCGACGTCGGCGCAGGCATAGTTGCCGAGCGAGAAATCGCAACTATTCATGTGGGTCCGGCAGAAGGTATAGCCATGTCCCCGGACGGGATCGAAATAGGCCTGCAGAAAACGGCGTTGCTGAGCCGGGGGAAGTGTGGTGAATACGGATGCCGCCGATTCAGTGAAGGCGCCGCCGAACCCCTCGAGGGTTTGAAAAGTCCGCTGGTCATCGATGAAAATGGAGGGGGAACCGGAGAGCAGGGTGGGGGTGAGGGGGCGGGGCGGGAGGGCTTTCAGGCGATCGGGACCGAGGGAGCAGGTGCGATAAAAGCGGACGGTTACCGATGGGGGCATGTGGGATACTCCTTATGCATTCGAAGCGAAGAACGGCGCTCTTGCGCGCCTACTACTAACGCCGTTTTGATCCCGTTCGTAGTAGCGCCGTGTGAGGCGCGTTTTGTCGCCCTGTCAGGAAACGAGTGGTGATGGGGCATGTTGGCCTCACGGTTTTGCGGTAACCATCCGGCCTCGATTCCGTTCGACCAGTTGTCGGCGATAAATTTCCAGGTCGATGGCGCCGGCAGGGGCGGCGCCGGATGTCATGGCGGCTTCGGCGACGGCGACGGGGATTTCTAAAAAGAGGCGTTCATCGAAGGGTTTGGGGATGATGTAGCCGGGGCCGAACGCGAGATTCTGCTCGTAGATTTTGCAGACCGAGGCGGGGACGGGCAGGCGGGCGAGATCGGCGAGCGTCCGCGCGGCCGCCATTTTCATCTGCAGATTGATGGTTCGCGCGCCGCAATCGAGAGCGCCTCGAAAAAGGAAAGGGAACCCCAGCACATTGTTGATCTGGTTGGGATAATCCGATCGGCCGGTCGCCATCACGTAAGGTTTATTTCCCAAGGCCTGGGCGACGAGTTCCGGCCGAATTTCGGGATCGGGGTTGGCCATGGCAAAAATGGCGGGGGTATCGGCCATGGTCTGGATTTCAGCCGGTTTGACGCAATCGGCAGCCGAGACGCCGATGAAGAGATGGGCGCCTTTCAGGGCGTCGCCGAGGGTATGGGCGGACGTTGATACGGCATGCTCTTTCTTTTTGCCGGAGAGCCCCGGTCGATCGGAGCGCAGGACGCCCTTGGAGTCGCAGATGAGGATGGATTTGACGCCCGCGGCTTTGAGCATTTCGGTGATCCGCATCCCCGCCGCACCGGCCCCGTTGACGACGGTTTTGATTTCATCCAATCCGCGGCCGGTGAGTTGGGCATAATTATAAACGCCGGCTAGGGTGATGACCGCGGTGCCCCATTGGTCATCATGAAAGACCGGGATGTCGAGCAGGGCATCCAACTTATCTTCGATCTCGAAACAGGCGGGCGCGGCGATATCCTCGAGATTGATACCCCCATACATGGGCGCGAGGGCGCAGACGGCGTCGATGACCCGTTGGGGGTCGGTAGGGCCGGTGTTTTGGCCGTTTTGGCGGCAATGGTTAAGCGGGATGGGCCAGCCGTCGACATCGGCAAAGGCCTTGAACAGGACGGCCTTGCCCTCCATGACCGGGATGCTGGCGGCGGCGCCGAGGTCTCCCAGACCGAGGATGGCGGTGCCGTCGGTAACCACGCCCACGAGGTTCGATTTCGCGGTGAGCGTTTTGAGGGTATCGGGGTGGCGGTGGATTTCGCGGACGGCTTCCGCCACGCCGGGGGTGTAGGCTTTACAGAGGGCTTCCAGCGATCCGATGGGCTTCGTTACCCGCATGCCGATTTTTCCGCCCAAATGATATTCGAGAATGGCTTCGCGTGTCAGATTCATGGTGATCTCCTGAAAAGCGTGAAATCATATCCTTTTTTGCCGGGATATTCACGTTTATTTTCAAACCGTTTGTATTTTAAACCGCCACTTCCACGGCGTAGATTTGGAAGGACGAACCGATGCGATCCGAATAGAGAATCCAGCGGTTGTCATTGGAGAAATAGCCATTCACGTACATCCCGGCGGTGGGGACATAAGGGGTGTGCAGACGGGCTTGAGGGATGAAATCAACCCGGGGCGAAGTTCGGTCCAGGCGCGCGGCATAAATATAGGGATGTCCGTCGGTCCCTTCGCCGAGCAAGTGGGAACTATCGGGGCTGGACATGACATGAGAATGATAGTGGTTCAACGGTGCGGACAGGAAGATCTCGGAGCCTTCAACGGCGGCCAGTCCGAAATGGGTGGGGACCTTGGCATATTCCGCCCAAGGCACGTCCATCAACTCGGGATCCTGCCGACGGTCCTGGTATTTGTAGCCGAGGGTCAGGCCGTCGGGCATCCAGAATTCATGGGAAATCCATTCGCCGCGTTCCTGGGGACGGACCGCATGGAAATGACTGCCATCGGTTTGGACAGCCCAGATCCGTTGGCCGACGGCCTCGTAACTATCGGCGGAGAAGGCGATCCATTCCGGGTGGGTGGGGGAAGGCAGAATATGGCCGATAGCGAGCGTGTCGAAATGGGCCAGGCGGGTGAGCTGTTCGGTGTGCAAATCCCAGGCCCAGAGGGAACCGCTTCGCTTGCGGTTGAAATAACGCCAGAGGGAGACCGGATCGCGTTCCCGGGGGATGTCGATGGCTTCGGACACATTTTCCGCGGCGATCACCTGGCCACCCTCGCACGTGACGGCCACCGGATGACGGTTCTGCGGCCAATCGCCGGGGAGAGTGCCGACTTTGCGGGGGAGACCGAAGGGGAAATCCACCGACCAGATTTCACGTTGGGCGGGATCATATAACCAGCCCTGCCCGGTCTGTTCATTCAGATGAAGGAGGTGAAACCGATTCAGCGGCAATTCGCGAACCCGCCCGGACTCCGGGTGAATGGCGAGGGAGAGCCGCACGATCAACCAGCCACCCGGGACGTGTTTCGGCACCCGGAAATAGCCCATGATTACGCCCTTGGGGTGATCGGTCAATTGGCGGACCGTTCGTCCGGTTTCTGGATCCTGTGAAGTGGCTACGAAAGTTTCACGGGAATACAAGTCGGGAGCTGGCGTGTTCACTCAATAAATCCTTGGAGTTTGACGAGGGTTTTGGCACGGGCAACATAAAAATCCGAGCCGACGACGAAGCCGCGGTAGGCGAGTTTGTCGCGGTGAAGGGTGCGGATGAAAGCGGGTTTTCGCAAATCCCAGAGATCGAATTTAAAATCGTGATGGACGATGAAGAGCCCGGGTTTCCCGGCATATTGGAAAGATCCGGCGAAGGGAAGAAGCGGCAAGTCAGGGAATTCCGGCAGAGCACTGGACTTTGAATTCCACGCGAACCAGAGTGTCGAAGGGGGCGTGTTCGGGGTGAAGATCCCACTGACGGTGATGAGCCAGCGGTGGGGACCGAGCGGTCCGCGGACTTCCAGGATGGTGATTCCCAGCGGGGTCTTGAATACCTGGGTGGGTGCGAGCGTTTCGGGATCGATCACGGCCAGGGCGGTTTGTTGGGCGGTCGGAGGACAGCTCTGGCAATCGGAGTGGATTGAGGCACCCACGAGCAGGCCCTGGGTTGCCCGGTCATAGAAGAGCGAGCAGATCTGCAACTCAGGCAGGGCGTCATTGCGATAGAGGGTTTCACCGGTGCGGACATCGTAGCGAGTGAGGACGCTTCCGGTGTGTCCGTAGGGGTGACTGCAGGCATAAAAGATCCGATGCCCATCATCGCATCCTGCGACGGGGCGCATTCCTTCGGGCGGGTCGGCCACCACCCGGGGATTTTCCGGAAAACGGGCGGGTTGCCGGGGATCGAATTCCATCAGTTCCCCGCCGGTATATGCGGCCATGTAGATTTTCTTGTGGAGGGACCAAGTGCGGAGCACTTCGCCAAAGCCCGGGGCGGCGCGGCCGGCATCTTCTCCCCGGCGGGTTTTCAGGTTGAGAGTCCAGAACCGCTGGGTGATGAAGGGGGTGCCGACGAGGGTTTTATTTCCGGCATCGGCGCAGAGGCAATCGAGGGTGCCGTGGGAGAGGGCGGGCAACTGGCGGCTGATTTCCAGAGCCCCGGTTTCGGCGTTGAGGCGGAAGAAGACGCCGAAGAGATTGACGGCGATCAGGGCGTTACCGGATCGGGTGAGATTGATATTGGAGACGGTCATATCCGGAAGGGAGCCCAGGATCTTAATCCGGCCCGTGGGCAGGTGCCAGCGTCCGATGATCCCCGTGCCGTTGTTTTGTACGATACCCCAGGCGGTATCGCCCCGGCGGGCGAACCAGGTCATTTCGCGTTCCGGCGGCGGGTTTTGGGGGGCGAACCGGTTTTGAGTCGGGTCGAACCATCCGAGGTTGGGGAAATAGCGGCGACCTTGCTCGTTGGCGATCATGGAATAGGTGGTGCCGCCTTCAAGATTCTCGGTATCGAGCCGGGGGTTGAAGGAAAAGTCAGGCAGATCGGCCTGCCCTGGGGTCCAACGAATGAGGGATTCCCCGGGGCAATGGAGGACGGCGGAATAGGAGCCATCGCCATTGGGGAAGCTGCAACGCATATAGTGGTTGTCCGCGATGGCACGCCAGGTTTTGACGGATTTTCGGGTGCGGATATCGAAGGCAAAAGCGCACAGGTCGGGTGCCGGGAATGCGGCCATGAAAAGTTGTCCCGAGGGCGGGTCATAAATCATGCCTTGGAAGACGAGGGCACCGGGGGCACCGGTGGGGAAAGCTTCAAAGCGTCCAGTTCGCAGGTCCAGGCGAACCACCCGGCTGAGATTGCCACATAACCACAAGGTGTTGGGATCGACCGGGACGGCGCTATAAAAACCGGGGAAACTCCCTGTTTTAAATGGATAGCGACGGACATCGCCCCGCTCGGTGACGCAGAGGCCGGTTGATCCGACATTGCTATTCCAAGAGGAAATCCAGAAGCGGTCCAACCCCTTTCCATTGGGTCCAACCGCAATCAGCGGGGTATTGATGAACGGATCGGGCGTTCTGGGAATGGGCAGGATCGACTTTTTCATGGCGGGTCCTTTGGGCCTGTGGGCGAATTCCGGAATGCCGTGAAAGATCCGGGGTGCCGACGGTTTACCGATGGCCCAATAATTCTTCGGACGGCACTTCACAGGGCAGGCTGTGGCCCAGTTTCTTTTCGATTTCCGGCAGGGTAAAGGATTCGTTTTCGCAGGCGAGCGTGATCGCCAATCCCTTTGCGCCGGCCCGCCCGGTGCACCCGATACGATGAACATAATCTTCCGGCTCGTAAGGAATATCGTAATTAAAAACGTGGGAGACGCCTTCGACGTGCAGGCCCCGCCCGGCGACATCGGTGGCCACCAGGATGGGGGTGGTGCCTTTGCGGAATGACTCCAGAATACGCAGGCGTTCGCCTTGACTGACTTCGCCGGACAGCATGGCACAGGGCATGCCGTTACGGGTCAGACCTTCGCTGACATGCCGACAAGTGTCCCGGCGATTGGCGAAAATCAGGGCGCGTTCCGGCTTCAGGGTTTTCAATAGATTCCGGAGCAGGATTCCTTTTTGGCGGGACGAAACCAGGAAAACTTTCTGCTCGATGGTGTCGACCGTCATCTTCTCCGGCTCGATTTCGATCTTAACGGGATCCTTGAGCCAGTTTTGCGCCAGGCGGTGCACCTCGGGGGTGAGGGTGGCGCTAAACAGGAAGGATTGCCGTTTTTCGCGGGGCGGCAGAGCCCTTACGATTCGGCGCACATCCGGAATGAACCCCATGTCCAGCATACGGTCGGCTTCGTCTAAAATCAGGATTTCCGTCTGGCCGAGGTGAATTTTTCCCTGGCCCATGAAATCGAGCAGACGGCCGGGTGTGGCGATCAGGATATCGACCGTGTGTTTTTCCAGTTGAGTGCGCTGCCGGGCGTAATCGAGTCCGCCAAAAACGACCAAACTATTGAGGGAGGTGTGATAGGTCAGGGCTTCGGCATCGCGTCCGATTTGAATGGCCAATTCCCGGGTGGGCGCCAGAATCAAACTGCGCGGCGTGCCGGGCGCCGGATTGGTTCGGGGATTTTTGAGACAGCGTTCGATGATGGTGATCAGAAAGACGGCGGTTTTGCCCGTGCCGGTTTGGGCCTGTCCGGTGACGTCCCGACCCGCCAATGCGGGTTCCAACGCCTGGGCTTGGATGGGCGTGCAATATTTGAAGTTCAGGTCGGCCAACGCGTGTAAGAGTTCCGTCTGGAGATTGAATTCCCCGAAACAATGCTTGCCTTCAACCGGGTCGATCGGAAACTGGTCCGGGGTCCACTTCGCGGGGGGAGTCCGGACCGCGGGGGCCGGGCGGTGTGCGGACTCCGGGCGGGGCGGATGGGACCGCGGCGTTGCGCTGGGTCTGGGGGCCGGGCCAGGAGCCGGACTGGAGGCGGGTGCGGAATGGGATTTGGCCGGCGTTTTGGCCGGATGGGCGGGGTTTTTGGCAACCGAGGCCGTTGAAGACTTGGCTTTTTTCGACGAAAAAAGCATCTGACCAATGCGACGAATTAATCTTTGAACCATAAGTTGAACTAAAATACAGGTTATATGTCCGGAAACCAAGTTAAAAATGCTTGCACTAAAGATTCGTTTGGCGCAATATGAAAAAGTTGATTTAGCTCAACGATATCAGTTTTTTTGGTGGGGAGGCTTCTATGAACGATGGCGTAAAGGCCGGACAGTTTAAAGCGGCGTCATCGATGCCGATGCGGGGATTCAACCGGTGGTCTCAGCTCCGGTCGGGTATTTATCTGGCCAGTTTGATCGGACTTTTGGCCGGGTTGGGTCTGGTGGCTGGATGCCGGACAATTTCACCCGGCGGAGTGCCGGCGATTGATGCGACCCTGGCTTCCGATGGGACGGTCCGGCTGGGGTCTGATTGTTTCCCGGCCAAAGAACTTCCCTCGCGACTGAAACGGCACGGGGCGGGTCGGGCAACGACGGTTTGTGTGGTTGTCCCCCCGGATATGACCCAGGCGTCCATGGCTGTTTTTTTACGGGATCTCCGCCTGGCGGGATTTCAAAAAATAATTTTCAAACGTCCGTTGCAGCCCGAAGCCTCGGTCAATCGGTAGGATCAATCCTGAAACGAAGGGAGACCTAATGTTTATTTTCATTGGCCGGGTTGCCCGGTGTTGGCTCTGTTGGGTTGTGGTCGGGTTGGGGATCATGGCTCAGCCTTCGAGCAGTGAGGCGATATCCCAGGATGAGTGTATCCGGGCGATGTTGGCGTCCAATCCCGACTTGAAAGCGGCTCAGGACCGGTTGGTTGCCTCGCGGGAAGCGATTGATCAGGCGCGATCCGCCTGGTATCCGCGAGTGGTGGCGAGCGGACTCTATGCCCGGTCCGATAATCCGCCCCAGGCTTTCATGATGGCCTTGAATCAAAAAACATTTTCCATGGACCAGGATTTCAATAATCCGCCGGACACCGATAATCTGCGGGCTTCGATGGGAGTGCAATATCGGGTCTATGACGGCGGAAAACGGAGTTTGGATATTCGCCAGGCGGATCTCCAGACGCGGTTGAACCAATGGGCTCTGGAAGCGGCACAAAATGCCCTGATTCACGAAGTGACCCGGGCCTATTTCGGGGTTTTGCAGGCCCGGTCCTTTATGCAGGTGAATGAGGAAGCACTGATGTCGCTGGCCGAGAGTCGGCGAGTGGTCTCGGAACGCCTGTCCGCCGGGGCGGTGGTCAAAAGCGATTTATTGAATGTGGATGTGAAAATCGCCGAAGCGCGGGAAGATCTGATCCGCTCCAGCAATGGGTGGACGTTGGCATTGGCGGCTTTGAATACCACCATCGGAACCCGGTATGTGTCGTTCGACCGGGCGTTGGATCCGGTTCAAGCTATCCAGATCCGGCAACCTCTTCCGCGCGAGGATCCGATTAGTCGGCGTCCGGAATTGGCGATCGCCCGACTGGCGGTTGCGGCCCGACAGATCGAGGCGGATCGGGGACGTAAGGATTATCTGCCGACCTTGTCGGCCCAGGGATCGGTGGATTGGGACAGCGATCCGGGTGAGGATTTCGAGCGGAGTTATTGGGTGGGCCTGGTGGCGGAATGGGAGGCGTTCGATGGATTCCGCCGGAAGCATGCCGTGCGGAGTGCGCAGGCCTCGGTCCGCGCGGCCGAGCAGGATTTGGCCTCCCTGACCAACCGGTTGATGTATGACTGGAACGACGCCTATCTCCAAGTTCAAGCCGCCAGCCAGCGGTTGGAAGTGACCCGGGTCGCCAAAGTTACCGCGGAGGAAGCGCTGCGGATGATCCAGGAACGCTATCAGAAGGGCGCGGCGGATATCACGGATGTTCTGGCCGCCCAAGTGGCGGAAACGGCGATGCGCACCCGCGACTGGTCCGCGTTTTATGATTATTTGGTGGCCTGTTCCAATGTCAAACGGGCCGAAGGCGAGTTGGTGCGTTTCTATCAACCGGTGAACAGGCCGTAAAACGGAGGTTTTTTATGAATACTGCATTCCGCAGGTTACGGGTCATTGCCAAGCTTGGGGTGGGAACCCTGGCCATGGTGGGTTTGATGATTTGGGCGGCCGGGGGCTGCGTGGAAAAGGGGCCTGAAGGACGCCAAACGCTGGAGGCCGGTGAGCCGCTCCAGCCCGGAACGCCGACGGTGCCGGTCCTCGCGACGAATTTATCGGCCCGGGTTCCGGTGATGGGTACCACGGCCTCGGAACAAACCATTCAAATCAGCCCCCGTCTGAGCGCCGGAGTGGAATCGGTGACGGTTCGGGCTGGAGACCGGGTCAAGGTGGGGGATGAACTGGTACGGCTGGATGACCGGGAAATTCGCGAACAATTGGCTGTGGCCGAATCCCAACGGGCGCTGGCGGAACGCGAATCCCAGCGGGCGAAGCAATTGTTCGATAAAAATGCCACGACCGAGCAAGCCCTGACGGCTGCTGAATCCGCGGCCCAGACCGCGAAAGCCAATGTGGACCGGGTCAAGGTCATGTTGTCCTATGCGCGGCTGGTGTCGCCGATCGAGGGGATTGTCATCGAGCGGCGGATTGAAGTGGGGGACCTGGCCAATCCGGGACAAGTCTTGTTGACGATTTACGATCCCAAACGGATGCGGATCGAGGTGCCGGTGCCGGTTCGTTTGATCGACCGGCTGGCTTTGGGACAACCGGTGGAAGTGACCATCGACCATCCGGCCATCCGATGCCAGGGCGAGGTGGAGGAAATCGTCGGGGCGATCGATCCGCTGAGCCGGACCCGGAAGGTCAAGGTGCATTTGCCGGAACAGGACGGGGTTTTGCCCGGGACCTTTGGCCGCGTGTGGGTCCAGGATGTGCCGCGAGCCTTTCTCCTGATGCCTCCCGGTGCCCTCCAGCATTGGGGGCAACTGGAAATGGTGGAGGTGGTGCGGGGTGATCGACGGATCCGGCGTTTGGTCAAGACGGGGGTCACGTATCCGGAAGGGATTGAAATTTTGTCCGGATTGAATCCCGGCGACATCCTGGTGGCCAAACCCTGATTCGGAAGGGATTAATCATGAGTTCATCTCCCTCGCGCATTGAATCGCTGATCCGCCTGTTTTTAAAAAGCAATGCGGCGATTTACTTCATGGCGATCAGCCTGGGTTTGGGGTTGCTGGCCCTCTGGATCACTCCGCGGGAAGAGGAGCCCCAGATTGTGGTTCCAATGGCCGATGTTCTGGTGCAATGTCCCGGCGCGTCCGCCGAAGAGGTTGAAAAGCGCGTGTCATCCCGCCTGGAGCGGATGCTGGCGCAAATCGACGGGGTGGAATACGTTTACTCGGTATCGAAGCCCGGGATGGCCGTGGTGACCGTTCGTTTTTTTGTGGGCGCTGATCGCGAAGCCAGCCTGATCAAACTCTATAATAAAATTTTTCAAAACGTGGACCGGGTGACGCCGGGAATTTCCGGCTGGGTGGTCAAGCCCGTGGAAATCGACGACGTGCCGATTGTCAATATCACCCTCTACAGCGCCCGGTTGGACGATCAGGATCTTTACCGGTTGGGCGAGGAATTGGTCGGTCGCTTGCAGCACATCGAGAATACGTCGGCAATCACCTTGCACGGCGGGCAAAAACGAATTGTGCAAGTCCTGTTGGATCCCGAACGTTTGGAGGCCTTCGGGCTGTCCCCCGCCGAAGTGGCCCAGGTGGTTCAAGGGTCGAATCGCCAGTCCATCAGTGGTCAATTCGAAACCGGGAACCGGTTGGTGACGGTGGAAACCGGGCCTTTCCTTAAAAGCGCCGGCGAGGTGGGGGCCTTGATGATCGGGGTGTATGGCGACCGGCCGGTGTATCTCAAGGATGTCGCCGGGATTCGAGACGGGGCCGAGGACGTACGCGCGTACTCACGGATCGGATTTGCCGCCGGAGTGGCCACGGCCGGAGTGGACGAGCGGGTCGGGGCTTCCTATCCAGCGGTGACCCTGGCCGTGGCCAAAAAAAAGGGGAGCAATGCGGTCTGGGTGGCGGATGCGATCGAGCGCGAAATCAAGACGCTGCAGGCGACGTTGATCCCGTCAGATGTAAAACTTCGGGTGACCCGGAATTACGGGGAGACCGCCAACGAAAAAGTCAACAACCTGGTGGAAAGCCTGATCATCGCAATCCTGACCGTGATTGGTTTGATTGCCATGACGATGAATTGGCGGGTGGGCGTGATCGTGGCGATTGCCGTTCCGATCACCTATGCGCTTACCCTGGTGGTTAATTACCTGGTGGGCTACACGATCAACCGGGTCACCTTGTTCGCCTTGATTCTGGCGCTCGGATTGCTGGTGGATGATCCGATTGTGGGCGTGGAGAATATTTTCCGGCACCTGGGGATGAGCAAGGGCTCCCGTCTGGATGCCATTGCCGGAGCGATGTCGGAGGTGCTCTCCCCGATCATCCTGGCCACCCTATCGGTGATTGCCGCCTTCATCCCGCTTTTTTTTATAACCGGGATGATGGGGCCTTACATGCGGCCGATGGCTTTGAATGTGCCGATTGCGATGATGGTGTCCATGCTGGTGGCGTTTGTCATTACCCCCTGGGTTTCCAATAAAATCCTCAAGGGTTCGACTTTGTCGGAGGAGGCGAATGCGGCGCCGGATATCAAAACATCCACCGTTTACCGGGTCTATGCCCGGCTCATGAAGCCGTTGGTGGAGTCGGCGAAAATCCGGGTGGCGGTGTTGGTGGGCATGGTCGTGCTTTTGGCCTTTTCGATCAGCCTGGCTCTGACCGGTGCGGTTCCTTTGAAGATGCTGCCGTTCGACAATAAGAATGAATTCCAGATTGTGGTGGATATGCCGGAGGGGACGACGTTGGAGCGGACCGGGGAAGCCGTCCGGGAGATTGAGTCCTATTTGGCATCGGTCAACGAGGTGGTGGAATTTGTCAGCACCGTGGGCGAGGCGAGTCCCATGGACTTCAATGGCTTGGTGCGGCATTATTATCTGCGGCGGGGCGCGGAAATGGCCGACCTCCGCGTGAACCTCGTCCATCGATTAAAACGCAAAATGGATAGTCATTCCCTGGTTTTGCGGATGCGGAATGATTTGCAGGCGCTGGCTGAAAAGCATCAGGCCGACATTAAGCTCGTCGAGATGCCTCCGGGGCCGCCGGTGTTATCCACGGTTGTGGCGGAGGTGTATGGAACCCCTTTGCAGTCCTATGGGGAGGTGGTCCAGGCGGCCGGTGAAGTCAAGTCGCGGTTGCGCCGGGAACCGGGAGTGGTGGATGTGGATGATATGGTGGAAACGGCCGCCCCGAAATGGCGATTTGAAGTCGATCGCGAAAAAGCCGGTTTGCACGGGATTTTCGTGGATGATGTGGTTCGCACGGTGGAACTGGCGTTAGGTGGTCAGCCGATCGGGACCCTGCATGTGGATTCGGAGCACAACGAATTGCCCATCATTCTGCAATTACCCCGGGAGAAACGATCATCCCGGGAAGGGTTGTTGACGATTCCGGTCAAAGGTCGGTCCGGGCAGATGGTGCAATTGGGCGAATTGGGTCGGTTTGTGGAGGAGACGGTGGAACGCTCCATTTACCACAAGAACCAGGAACGCGTGGTGTTTGTGACGGCGGAAATGGCGGGGCGCGGGCCGGCTTATGCCGTTTTAAATCTGCAGAAGGAGATCCGGAACCATCCGTTACCGGCCGGTATCCGGGTGGATTGGCGGGGCGAAGGGGAGTGGAAGATCACGCTGGATGTGTTCCGGGACATGGGTTTGGCTTTTGCGGCGGCCCTCCTGATCATTTACCTGTTGCTGGTGTATGAGACTGGATCCTATTTATTGCCGGGCGTGATCATGTTGTCCATCCCGATGACCCTGATCGGAATCCTGCCGGGCTTTTGGTTGTTGAATCTCGTGGGGGCGAACCGTGTGGGCGGATATCCCAACCCTATTTTCTTTACGGCGACCGCGATGATCGGGATGATCGCCTTGGCGGGAATCGTGGTGCGTAACGGGATTATCCTGATCGATTTCATCCGGGTTTCGATCCGGGCCGGACGCGATTTAAAATCGGCGATTATCGAATCGGGCGCGGTGCGCTTGCGCCCGATTTTTCTGACGGCGGGAACGACGTTGCTGGGGGCCTGGCCGATTACCCTGGATCCGATTTTCAGCGGATTGGCCTGGTCCTTGATTTTTGGTTTGTTTGTATCGACCGCATTCACCCTGGTGGTTATCCCCATGGTGTATTACATGATTTACCGGGAATCCGGGAATCAGGTGCCGCCCAGGAAATCGTAGCTGATTTTGTTTTGAATGGCGGCGATGCGGGCGAACGCCTCGCGGAGCAGGGATTTCTGGAGGGGATCGAGCTTTGGCCAATCGACGGTGTTATCGAGCGGCCGATTTTCCTGGAGACACTCGGCTTGGTGAAGGAGTCGCAGTTTCAGCAGACTGTCATAGGCGACCACCGTTTCCCGCAGATCTGCATCGGAGGTCAGGTTCCGCCGGTTCAACGCCTCGATGCGGTCCAGGGTGTGCGTTTCATTCAGGCGATGGCGCAAGGCGTAGAGCCGCGAAAATCCAACCAGGGGGAGCATCGCTTCCTTGAGATCGATCCGGGTCACGCGGTCGCGTTTGGCGGGGGAATACAGCCAGCGAATAAAGCGATTGGGCGGCGGGCGGAAACGCATCAGGTCGCGGGCGAGGAAGGGGAGGAACGGGGGGTGATTCTGGAGTTGTTGATGGACGTGAAGGCGGAGTTGCCGGGCGAATTCGAGGTCACCGAACACGGCCCTGAAATCCAGAAAAATATTGAATTCCAGGAGTTGCTGGGGCTCGGCCTTGCCAATCCAATCGGCGGTGATTTGTTTCCAGTCCTCGAGGGATGCGCACCATTTCGGGTTGTTCGCCATGATGGCACCGCGGCAGAAGGGGTATCCGGCCCCCTCCAGCCAGGCGCACACCCGGGTGCCTAACGCATTAAAATAACGGGAAGCCGATTCATTCGGCAGGCCGCTTTCGGGGAGGGAATAGAGCAGGGCGTTATCCTGATCGGCGAAAAGGGTCATCTCCTGCCGGCCCTGGCTTCCGAGAGCCAGAAACACGAAAGGACCGGGGGCGGAGCCCAGTTCCTGACCGGCCAGTTCGATGAATCGCACGGTGGCCGCATCGCAGACGGCGGAGATCAACCGGGTGATCTGGCGCGTGTGGGCTCCGCTGTCCAACAGGGACTTTGCGAGCAGGGGAGCCCTGCGACACCAGCGGATGGCCTCTTCCGCGGTCTCGGCATGGGCGATTTTATCGGTGAGAAGCGCGGCTTCGCTACTGTGCAGGTGCAGGATATCCCGGCTGTGGATCAGGCCGATCAGGGTGTTTTCGTCATCGGTTACCGCCAGATGCTCTACCCCTTTCTCCTGCATCAGGAGCAGGGCCTCATACACCTGGGCGTGGCGGGGAATGGTGATCACCGATTCCCGCAGAACCCGGCGGATCGGCTGGTCGGCGGGGATCGCCTCCGCGACCAGACGGGTGCGGAGAATCCGGTCGGTGACGATGCCGGGCAGACCGCCGTTTTCGGAGCGGACGAGGGCCGCTTCGGAATCCTGGGCGGTCATGAGGGCGGCGACCTGATGAATGGGGGTATCGGGCGAGCAGAAGGTGACCGGATGACAGAGGCGTTCCACGGGTTCGTGAAGATAAAGGAGGGAGGATTGCAATCGCGCGATCAACGATTCCTGCTCCTCGTCCCGGAGCGCATCGGCGGAGGTATCCTCGACACAGCCATCAATGAAGCGGGGGGCTCCGGTTTCGTCGACAACCCAGTGGGCATCGAGCGTCACCACTCGCCGCTGTCCATCGGGGGTGGCGCGGTGCAGGCGTTGGCGGGTTCGGCTATCGCGCTCGAGGCGGCGCATGAAGTCCTCGAAATCGGCTGGGGTTGAAAAAGCGGCGGCCAGGGTGGGGGGGCTATCGGCATCGCCGGCCCCAAGAACGGGCAAAAGTTCGAGCGCGGCGCGATTGATTTCCAGGATGGCGGCCTGCCGGATGGCACGGGCGCGGAAGAGGCCGAGCGGGGCATGGGTGGCGACTTCGAGGAGGGCTGAACTCGATTCGTGGGAGCCGGATGTGGGGTTGACGACATCGGATGGGCGGGGTGCGATATCGCGGACATGAACAATCAGGCCGTCATGTCCGGCGAGGGAGATGCGACTGAGGGCGAGGAGCCCCGCGAACTGGCGGCCATCCCGACTGCGCAAAACCGCCTCGATGCGGTCCGGGCGTTCGGCCCCGGAGGGAATCCGGGCGATGGTTTCCCAGGCGAGGGCGTTGTCCGGCTGGCGCGGCAGGATATCGGCGAGGGCCATCAACTCGATGTCGGATGCGACATAGCCGAGTCGCCGCAACAAGGTGGGGTTGGCGTAGCGGCAGCGCCCCTCGACGGTCAGTAAAATCCCCTCCGTCGCGGCTTCAACCAAAGCGCGGTAGCGATCGGTTGACTCGCGCAGACTCTCCTCGGCATCGCGACGTTTGCGCTCGGATTGAAGGCTTTGGCGGATCACATAGAGCAGGAGCAGGGCGATCAGGATGGTGATGCCGGCCGCGAGTCGAACCAGATGCCGCTCGAACCGAAGGATTTCCGAACGGACATCCTCGGTGTACATGCCGGTACCGATGACCCACCCCCAAGGTTGAAAGCCGCGGATGTAGGATTCCTTGGGGACCAGCCGGTGGGGATCATCCTTCCATTGCCAGACATAGTCGACGAAGCCCTCGTTTTGACGGCGTACGAGGTTGGCGAATTCCACAAAGATGCGGACCCCGCGCGGATCGCGGAAATCGCTGACATCCTGCCCATTCAATTCTGGCCGGTAGGGATGCATCAGGATGCGGGGATGCAGATCCTGGAGCCAGAAATAGTCCTTGCCGTCGCGGCCATAGCGGAGGGTTTCGATTCTTTTTTTGGCGAGTTGCTGGGCCTGGGCCAGGGGGGTGATCCCAGTCAGCACCTCCTGTTCGGCTTCGGCGAGAATACCCCAGGCGGAATTGACGAGTTCTCGGATCATTTCGCGTTTGCGTTCAAGGAGGGATTGCTCGATGGCGGGGACGATGATATCGAGTGTGACCACACCGAAAAGAACCATCGCGGTCACGGTGGGCAGGACAATTCGCAAAATGAAGCTTAAACGGCGGGGCGCAGGGAGGCGGGACCGATCCTCAGCCGGCTGGAAGGCACCCCGGGGGCAGGCCAGGAGGGCGTCCCGGAAAGCCTGCCAGAGTTCGGCGGGCATTTCGATCGCGGTCGGGTTGGCGCTGTGATGGAAATCGCTTCCGGCGCAGACGAGCAAATTGCCGCGTCGGGCCAGTTCGATGAGGCGGGCCTGGTTCTCGGGGGAAAAGGCGGGATAGATGGCCTCAATGCCGTCAAGACCCAGGGTTTGAAGGCGGGGAAGAAGGGATTCGAATCGGTCGGGATTGGGTTCGAGGAAGAGGGGGTGAGCGAGGAAAGCGAGTCCTCCGGCCCGGTGGATGAGGGCGATGCCGTCGGCCAGTTCGATGCGGCCAGTGGTCGCACCGGGCAGGAGCGGGAGGTCGATCCGGAGCGCGTGGCGTCGTTTATTTTGGAGTGAACCGGCGATGCTTTCGACCCCGGCCGCGCGGCTCCGCTGGATGGCTTCGAGGTTGGCGCGGAGTTCCGGGTGATCCGGATTGAATCCGTACGCCAGGAGGTGCGCGGCTTTACCCTGGTATTGGGTGGTGATTTCGACGCCGGTAATGAACCCGATGCTTCGGTGTGCCAGTCTTTTGCGGAAGGCATCCAGCCCGTCCACGGAGTCGTGGTCGACCAGCGCGGCAAAGGAGACCCGATCGTGGGCGAGTCGATCGGCGACGGCATCGGGGGTGAGGGTGCCGTCGCTCCAACTCGAATGACAATGCAAATCGACACGGATCGTCGTGCTCATCGGGGCTCCGCGGGTTTTCGAAAGAGGTCGATCGGTCCCCGCACCGCCGGGCAATGGATCAGGCGGGGGCCGGATTACCGGCCGTTGCCCGGGGCTGGGTCAACAGGGAGACGACGACCAACGTGATGAAACTGAGGGGAATCGAGACCAGTCCCGGGTTACTAAAGGGGATGGGCGCGGAAGCGGGATCGAGGCCATACAATTTATAGAGTTCCGGCGAAAAGAGGATCAGCAGGAGGGAGGCGGCGATGCCCATGATGATGGAGGCGACAATTCCTTTGGCGGTGGTCCGCTTCCAGAACAGGAGCATCAGGATGGCGGGCAAGTTGGCGGAGGCGGCGACGGCGAAAGCCAGACCCACGAGGAATGTCACATTGATGCCTTTGAAGAGAATGCCCAGCACAATGGCGAGGCCCCCGATGACGAAGGCGGAGATTTTGCCGGCCCGGATCTTGGTGCGGTCGTCCATCTTCAGATTGAGATAGCGATCACAAAAGTCGTGGGCAACGGCGCCGGAGGCGGCGACGATCAGGCCGCTGACGGTTCCGAGTACCGTGGCAAAGGCAATGGCGGAGATGACCGAGAAGAGCAGTTCCCCGAACGAACGAGCCAGCAGGGGAGCGGCCATATTGCTGTCGGCGGGATTAATGACGCCGTTGATCGCCGCACCGGCTCCCATGAAGAGGGTCAGCACATAGAAGAAGCCGATCGCCGCTATGGCCACGATGGTGGATTTTCGGGCGCTGGAAGGACTGGGTACGGTGTAATAGCGGATCAGGATGTGGGGGAGGGCCGCGGTCCCGAGGAACAGTGCGAGCATCAGGGAGATGAAGTCGAACTTTTCGAGGGGCGAGCCCTGGACTTTGAATTTGAGGCCCGGGCGCATGAACAGATTGCCGGAGGTGGTGACGGGGTAGTAGGCCACGACTTTGGCGCCGTCGGCGTCGGTGAAGCGCGCCTCTTTGCACCGCTGAATCCGGGTATCCTTGTCAGAAAGGCCCGCGAGCAGAGCGGTGGGGGAGACGGAACCGCGGGGGATGTCCGTGTTTCCGCGAAGGGCTTCCAGATGACCGATCTGGCGGAGACTGTTCTTTTTGGAGGCGGGTGCCCCGTTGATCAGGCGCCGGCCATCGGGGGTGGTGACATCGGATTGGATTTCCGTGAGGCGGGTGCCCTCCGGGGTGGGATCCACCATCCACCAGGTCTCCTGGCCATCCTTGTTCAGTCGGGCGAAAGTGTGCTTGGCGGTAGGAATCTCCCGCGCCTCGACCACGGTCCAACCGGGTTCGGTCACTGTGAGTTGCGCACCCTGTCCCTGGGCGGCGAGGGTCGCGCTTTCGTGGAACGGGACGCGGCCCCCCTGATCCGGCTTGGAATTGAATCCGCGCACGCAGACGGCGACGACCAGGACGGTGGAGAAGACGATGAGGAGGGCGCCCTTGAGGAACTGGACATAGGTGGTGGAGGCCATGCCGGCGGTGGCGACGATGGTGATGACAATGGCGCCGACCATGATGACCCCCCAATGGTGGGCCAGACCGAGGAGGGGCTGAACCAGAACCCCGGCGCCGACCATCTGAGGAATCAGGTAACAGACTGAGACGACGAGGGTACTGATGGCGGCGGCCAGCTTGATGCCCCGCGAGTTATACTTGGAATCGATGGCGTCGGTGAAGGTGTATTTACCCAGCCGTTTCATCGGTTCGGCCACAACAAACAGGGCGACGATCCAACCCGCGAGGTACCCGATCGAGTAGAGAAATCCGTCGTATCCCATGGTGGCGATCATGCCGCAGATGCCGAGGAAGGAGGCGGCCGAGAGATAATCGCCAGCGAAGGCGATGCCATTCACGGACCAGTGAATCTGGCCGCCGGCGGCATAATAACCGCTTGCTGTTTTGGTTTTATTGCCCAGGTAGAAGGAGAGCCCCAAGACGAAAAGGACAAAGCCGAGGAAAACAAAAATGGCCATTTTAACGACCCTCCCCGGAAAGTGGCGGATTCTCGAGCTTGCTTTCCTGGGCGCGGCAGAGGGCGTCATAGATCAGGGCCTGCAGGAGGGCGACGATGATGAGCGCGAAGCCGTAAACGGTCGCCAGGTTCAATCCGGCCAGCACATTTTTTTCCATGAGCAGGGGACGGATCAGGTTGATCGCCACGAAACCCGCGTAAAACAGGGAATAGGCGAGCACCATCCAGACCCCCAGCCGCATTTTGTAGTTTTGAGCGGGGTCTTT
The DNA here is from genome assembly GCA_964497135.1 of uncultured Verrucomicrobiota bacterium. Taxonomy (GTDB): domain Bacteria; phylum Verrucomicrobiota; class Kiritimatiellia; order CAIKKV01; family CAIJXV01; genus CAIJXV01. The sequence continues at coordinate 3,055 of CAZCDO010000013.1, read as the reverse complement.
CCCAACGGGGACGGCCGGTTCATGCAACATATCAATTACACTCCTGCTTTTGAGGCTGGTTGGCCAAGGTTTCGCGTTAACACTTAGTAATCGATTAATTATTATACACAATGGCCTGCCCAAAGCAATACGCGGTTTTTTATGTGATCTCCGAAGACCTGAGTAGTTATATTAATTTAATTGTGAGGCTTCAGGCTGCGCCGTATAATCGCTGTCAATGGAACGGGAGGGTTCGGATAAGGCCGTAACGTCGCCGTCATCAATCGGGGAGATGTTCATGATACCGTTGTTCGATGTCCAATGCGGATGCTTGGGCCTGGCGCCCGGCCATGGCGTTCCTTTTACGGCGCATGATCTGGTGGCGGAAATGGACCGCTTCCGGATTCAGCATGGGTTGGTCCGGTTTACACCCGATGCGGCCTACGGCGATGCTCTCTATGTGAACGAGATGATTTACACGGCCTGTCGGGGTTCCGCCGGCCGACTGATCCCCTGTCCGATTGTCTTTGCCACCGGAGGCGCCCAGCCACCGGACGAAGCGACCCAGGTGACCGACGCGTTGGCCGCGGGTGCCGGTGCAGTTTGGATCCGACCGGCCACCGATGGGTGGCTGTTGTGCGACTGGGCTTCGGATGATTTATTGGGGGCTCTGCAGGAACATGGTGTGCCGGTCCTCTGTTTGGAGCGGATGGTGGGGTTGGCGGAGGTGGCCGGAATCGCCGGACGGTTTCCCCGTCTGCCTTTGATTGTCGCCGAAACCAACTACCGGGTCCAACAATCGCTGTTACCCCTGATGCGCCGGTTCGATAACGTCCATTTGTCGATCGGCAGTAATTATTGTGTTCGAGGGGGGATTGAACAATTGGTGGGGGTGCTCGGGCCGGAACGGTTGTTGTTCGGGACCGGCTTGCCGGATATCGAGGCGGCATCGTCCATCTGTCAGTTGATGTATGCCGAAATTGACGAACAGGCGAAGCGATGGATCGGGGCGGGGAACCTGGAGCGGCTGATAGGAGGGATTCGCCGATGAATGAATGGATGAAACAGGCCCGGTTGGGGGAATCCTTGTCCGGTCTCGAGATTATCGATATGCATGGGCACTTGGGACGGGTGAATTTTGCGATTCCGGATGACGATCCGGTCGGGGTTGTCCGGACTCTGGACCGGCTGGGGGTGAAGTCGATCGCGTGTTCCGAGATGCGATGTATGATGCCCTCGATGGAGGCCGTGCGGGCGGGAAATGATTTTATTTTCGGGGCCATGCGGGCTTGTCCGGGGCGGATCCAGGGGTATGTGGCCCTGTATCCCGAATCGGAAGCGGCAGTCCGGGAGGAAACCGAGCGGTGTCTGGCCCTGGGATTCATGGGGATCAAGTT
>CAZCDO010000013.1:0-1669 GCA_964497135.1 uncultured Verrucomicrobiota bacterium | reverse complement strand
AGTTGCATAACAGCAACGGGTACGCCTACGATCTTCCCGCCTATGCGCCGGCCTACGATCTGGCGCATCGGCGGCACCTGCCGGTTTTGTTGCATACCTGGGGCGATCCTCCGGTCCTGCAACAAATCGGGCGGATGGCCCGGCGATATCCGGCGGCCATTTTCCTTTTGGCGCATACCGGCGCCGGAGATGTGACGGCGAATATCAGTTTAATCCGGGAATGTCCCAATGTGTATGGCGATCTGGCCTACAGCCGCAGTCCCCGGGGGATGGTGCGACGGTTGGTCGATGAGGTGGGGGCCGACCGGATTGTGTGGGGGTCGGACATGATATTCTTCAATATTGCACACCAACTCGGGAAAGTGCTGGGCGCCGATTTGACCGATGAAGGCCGGGCGAAGATTTTGGGTGGGAATGCCCGGCGGATTCTCGACGGATGCACGGTTGGGTAGAAGCCGGGAGTAGACGGGGGGGGATTCCTTCTCTTCAAGGTTCCGGTGGGGGGGATAGTATGCCCCGCCGGTTTTTCAGATCGGCTTGTTCAGCGGATAGCTTGCGTCGTTCGGCGGTGATCTCATTGCGTTTCCAATGGGCCAAGGAGGCCGCATAGTCCTTGTCCAATTGGATGAAACGCGCTTGGATTTCGGCCAGTCGCTGATCGATCCGCGGAATTTCCTCCTGCGCCCGCCGTTTCTGTTGGATTCCTTCGACTTCTTTGAGCACCGAGGTAATCGGCGCCGCAACATCGGTATAGGGGTATTGCCGGCTGAAATCCTGCCAGGCCGCCAGTCGCGCCTCCGCCGGTTGTGCGGCAAAGGATTTATCCTGAAGCCTTTTCGTCAATTCTATAGCTCCAGCCCGGGTCAACCGGTCTTGTTCGACCTGGGCTCTCTGCCGCTGATCCGCCGCGCCGCGTTCGCGGGTTTGTCGGATCTGACGGGCCTCGTCGGACGAGACCAGGGAAGACTTGACCACGATTCCATCCGTGAAGTCCACCCGGCCCCGGCTGTAGTAGAAGGTGAGGATGCCGCCCTGCTGGAATTGACCTTCGGGTTCGCCGAGTTTGGCAATGACGGCGGGAATGGATTCCCCCCTTTCGACATCGGGTTCGTTGGCGGCTGAAAGAGAGCGCGCCAATCCCAAGGCGAGCAGGAGCCCGGCCAGACTAAAAACGATGGGGGACGGATGTTTCATGGCGATTGAATTATTTCAATGGCAACTTTGAATTCTCTTTTCAGTTCCCATTTGTATGTGATCAATATAACAGGTTGATCTGGCAAAATCATCATCCTTTTTTTTAATCTAAATCTTAAATTATCTATTTATCTTTTTGATAAGGGACACGTTAATAGTCGAAATCGCGAATTGACTCAAGCGGGGATTGGGGGTATAGGGAAAAGCGGGATAGGGGATTGGGGTTTAAAGGGAGGGGTTTATGCGTTTACCACGGATTAAGGCGGATGGGCCGGGGTTTTATCATTGTATCTCGCGGGTCATCGAGCGGCGGTTCATCTTGCAGGATCGCGAAAAGGAGGTCTTTTGCAGCCTGATGCGCAAGACCGAAGCCTTTTGCGGGGTTCGAATCCTCACCTATGCCCTCCTCAGCAACCATTTTCATATTCTGGTGTATGTTCCAGAACGAGAAGACATTAGCGATGCCGAGTTGATC